>BLMO01000158.1 GCA_011957885.1 Clostridiales bacterium | reverse complement strand
CACTTTTTGAAGAGGGCGTAGCTTTGGTACGTCTGTGTAATGGAAAATTGGACAGCGCGCAGCAGCGGATTCAGATTGTGACGGAAGAAAACGGTACAATGGTGGAAAAACCGTTTGATACGCCGGCAGGCTGAGGAGAACGTTCATGGAAGCATTGAAAAACAGACTTCAATTGCAGGCGGAATTTATGGAAACTGCTTTGCAGCAGCAGTTGTCTGATTCTGTACTTTTATACAGCAGTCCCATGACAGAGGCAATGCGGTATGCGGTTCTCGGAGGAGGAAAACGAATCCGGGCATTTCTTACATTGGAATTTTGCTGTATGTTCGGCGGAACGGTTCAGGATGCGGCAGACTATGCCTGTGCTATGGAAATGGTGCACGGGTATTCCTTGGTGCATGACGATATGCCTTGTATGGATAATGACGATATGCGCAGAGGGAAGCCCTCCTGCCATAAAAAATTCGGTGAAACGGTCGCGCTCCTTGCAGGGGACGCGCTGTTGACCCAGGCTTTTTACTGCATAGGCGCACATGGCGATTCTACAGCGTACCCATCCAATTCTCTGGCTGCAAAACAGCTTGCCAGATGCGCAGGCGCTCTTGGTATGTGTGCAGGGCAGCAAATGGATTTGGAGATGGACGCGGACAGCTTTGAAAAGCTGCGTGTGCTCCATAGTCTGAAAACCGGCGCTTTAATGGAGGCGTCCTGCCTGCTTGGATACTACGCGGCAGGAAACGGCGCCAATCCGGAAATTGAAGCAAAGCTTGCCACATATGCCCAGAATATCGGACTTGCTTTTCAGATTATAGATGATTTGCTGGATGTAAACAGTACGGAAGAAGTGCTCGGCAAGCCAATCGGAAGTGACGCAAAAAATGGGAAATGTACGGTTTTGCAGTTTATGTCACAGGAAGAAGCCTTGTCCCAGGCAAGTCTTCTCAGCGAAGAAGCTGCAGCACTGTTCGCGGGATGGGATCGCAGCGCATATGTCTGCAAGCTGCCGATGTATCTTTTGAACAGAAAAAAATGAGACTGGATCAATACTTGGTTGAAAAGGGACTTGCCAAAAGCAGAAGCTTTGCAAAAACGCTGATAACAGGCGGCTATGTGAAAGTGGGCGAGCAGGTTATACAAAAGCCTGCATATGATGTTGCCTGTGATCGGACTGTGCATCTTACAGGAACGCCATATACATATGTCAGTCGGGGCGGCGTGAAGCTGGAAGCGGCGCTGGTTGGATTTGATATAAACCCTGCCGGGATGTGTGCGTTGGATATCGGCGCTTCCAGCGGCGGTTTTACCGATTGCCTCCTACGCATGGGAGCTGCTTTCGTATACGCTGTGGACAGCGGTGTGGGGCAGTTGGATCCGGCGCTTGTCCAAGATCCCCGGGTGATCAATATGGAGCATTGCAATGCCCGGGCTCTTACCCCTGCTGATATTGGTGCAGAATGTGCATTGTGCGTTATGGATGTTTCTTTTATATCGCAAAAGCTCATATTGCCTGTGCTTCCGCCGCTTTTATCTGATAACGGTATTCTGATCAGTCTGATTAAGCCGCAGTTTGAATGCGGGCGAAGCGGACTTTCCAAAAACGGTATTGTAAAGGATTGGCGTATCCGGCGGGACGCGGTGCGCGATGTTGTGGAAGCTGCTGCGGCTGTTGATCTGGCTCCCGTGGGGTTGATGCGGTCTCCTGTAAGCGGGGGAGATGGAAATATAGAATTTTTGCTTTGCTGCCGCCTTGGCGGTACCAAAAGCGTAGACGAACAAAGGATTCTGGAGGTTTGCCGACAATGAACAAAGTGCTTCTGCTGCCAAATCCAAAGAAAAATATACCGGCGGAGGTTATTGAAGATTTGCGGAAAAAAATCTGCGGCTGTGTCGCAGATGTGCAGATTATGCCGCTGCCGGAGATGGGCGCGGATCTGCAAATGTATGCCGGAACGGACTTGCTGGTGGTGTTTGGCGGAGATGGAACAATCATTGACGTAGCCCGGGTAACTGCCAGTATGAATATTCCTATTGTTGGCGTAAATTTTGGTCATATAGGGTATATGGCGGGCATTGAAGCAGCAGATGCAGACGGGATTTTGCAGGTTATCCGGGGTGATTTTGAAATCCAGCGCCGTATGATGCTGGATGTTTCGATCATGCGAGACGGGGAAAAACTGACCCCCACCCATCCGGCGTTGAACGATGTGGTTCTTTCCAATGGACCTATCCCGCGCCTATTGAATTTTGATATGTACTGCAGCGGGCGATTCTCTCAATCCCTGCGTTCAGATGGGATTGTAATTGCAACGCCTACAGGTTCCAGCGCTTATTCCATGTCTGCCGGCGGACCGGTGCTGGATCCTATGATGTTTTGCATATGCGCTACGCCGATTTGCTGTCACAACCTGAACAGCAGACCTATTATTTACAGAGAAAACGCTGTTTTGGAAATCCGGAATATGCGGTGCAGAAAGAATTCTATTTATTTGTCTGTGGACGGTAAAGAAGTGATAGAAATCTGTGACGGAGATGTGATCCGTATTTCCAAGAGTGCGTATACAGTACCTTTGGTTTGGCCCGGAAAGAAGAACTTTGTAGAAGTTTTAAATTCCAAGTTGTCGGGCAACTGATCTGAGAATTGTTGAGGTGTTTTTCATGAAAATGAGACGGCAGAATAAGATTCTGGAAATTATAGAGTCTCGTGAAATCGAAACCCAGGAGGAGTTGATTGACGCGCTCCAGCGAGAGGGCTTTCATGTGACGCAGGCAACCATTTCCCGAGATATCCGGGAAATGAAGCTGCAAAAAATCATGACGGATCATGGGCAGTACAAATATATTGTGCAGAAACCCCACGGGGATACGGAAGGGCAGTTTGCATACAGCAAAACTCTTGCGGCTTCTATCGTCAGTGTGGATTACGCTATGAATCTGGTGGTGGTAAAAACCTATCCGGGAATGGCGCAGGCGGTTGCTGCAGGATTGGATGCAATGCCGCTTCCTTCCGTTTTAGGATGTGTGGCTGGTGATGATACGCTGTTTTTAGCCATCCGTGATTTGTCCGCCGCTGCACAGGTTGCAGTGGATATCCGGAAAATGGCAGGAAAATAATATTTGTAAGAAAACTTGATTTACAATGAAGGAGATGCAAAATGCTGCGGGCTCTGTCCATTGAAAATATAGCCGTTGCCAAAAATTTGGATATTGAGTTTGACAGCGGTTTTACAGTGCTGACCGGCGAAACAGGCGCCGGAAAATCCATTATAATCGATAGTATTTCGCTGCTTCTTGGCGCCAAAGGACAGCGGGACCTGATCCGTCACGGTGCGTCAAAGGCTTCTGTGACTGCAATCTTTTCAGATGAACAGGATGAGAACGGAGAACTGTCGGAAATCGGTGTACAGCCCGATGAAAATGGGGAACTTACCTTGTTGAGAACCCTGTCTGCGGATGGCAGAAGCGGGGCTAAGATAAACGGTAAGAGCGTGTCTCTATCCCTGCTGCGTGAATGTGCGGAAAAGCTTCTGGCACTGCATGGGCAGGAGGAAACTGCATCGCTGTATGATCCCCGTGCGTATATACGCGTTTTGGATGATTACGGGGAAAGTGGTTCGCTGCTGCAGACGTATAGTGAAATATATGATCAAATGGTCGGGAAGCGGAGCGAAATCCACCAGCTGCATAAGTCTATGGAAGAACGCTCCATGATGATAGATATCCTGAAATATCAGCTTGCAGAAATTGATAAAGCGCGCATTACCAGTGCAGATGAAGAAGAAAAGTTGATAAAACTCCGAGATAAGCTGCGGGATCGGGAAGTGATTGCAAAAAATGCAGGGCTTGTTTACCGTGCTCTTGCTCCCTCGGATAAGGGCGCGTCCGCTGCATATTTGCTGGAGCGTGCAGCAGCAGCGCTGCATCAGCTTGGCGGCGTTATGGAGGGGGCGGAAGAAGCTGCCGGAAAGCTGATGGAATATCGAATTGAAGTGATTGATATTGCGGAGCGCGCGCGGGATGTAATAGATTTGGATGAGCTGGATGGAGAAGATCCCGACCGGCAGTTGGATCGAATTGAAGGCAGGCTGAATCTTCTGTCCCGCTTAAAGAAAAAATATGGCGGCAGCTTGCCGGATGTGATTGCGTTCCGGGAAAATGCGGCAAAAAAGCTCCACGATATTGAATTTGGCGAAAGCCGCCTAGAAGAATTAGAAAGAGAATATAAGCAGCTTGCCAAAAAAGGCAAAGAAGCGGCGGACGCTTTGAGCGCGCATCGCAGAGAATCGGCAGTGCGGCTGGGAGACGAGGTAATGGATACGCTCCGTTTTCTGGATATGCCAAAGGTTCGGTTTTATGTGGAAATCCGTCCCCTGCGGGAGGACGGCAAGGAAAAGTTTACCGCCCTTGGCACAGATGAGGTAGACTTTACGGTTGTTACCAATCCGGGAGACGCACCGCAGTCGCTGTCGAAAACTGCGTCTGGCGGGGAAATGTCCCGAATCATGCTGGCGCTGAAAAGCGCCCAAGCGAAAAAGACAGGCGCTGGGACGGTCATTTTTGACGAGATTGACACCGGTGTATCTGGAGGCACTTCGGAACGCATTGGCATCAAGCTGCGCGAGCTGTCAAAAGGCGCCCAGGTGATTTGTGTAACCCATTCGGCGCAAGTGGCAGCCCATGCCCATCAGCATTTGCTGATCGAGAAAAAGGAAGTTGACGGCAGAGCCGAGAGCAGTGTCCGCGCCCTTGCCATGGAAGAGCGGATTGGGGAACTGGCACGGATCATCGGCGGTATCGAGGTGACGGAAAATCAATATACGGCGGCGAAAGAACTGCTGAAAAATATATGACACATTAAGAGAGGAGCAGGCAGGGCGATTTGCTGTGCCGCGTAAGAAAAAATGAGTTTGTATCAGGAATTTGTAGACAGAGGAATGCTCGCACAGGTAACGGATCCTGAACGGGTGCGGGATCTTTTGGATAATCAGAAGGTTACATTTTATATTGGATTTGACCCTACCGCAGACAGTCTGCATATCGGGCACTTTATCCAGATGAAGGTTATGGCGCATATGCAGCGCGCAGGACACCGTCCCATTGCGATTTTTGGTGGCGGTACGGCTATGATCGGCGATCCTTCCGGTAAAAATGACATGCGCCGCATGATGACAAAGGAAGAAATTGCCGCTAACATTGAGAATTTCAAAAAGCAGATGGGCAAATTTATTGACACAAGCGAGGGAAAGGCAATCTTTGTCAATAACGGAGACTGGCTGCTGGATTTGAACTACGTAAACTTCCTGCGGGAAGTTGGTCCACATTTTACAGTAAACAGAATGCTTGGCGCCGAATGTTATAAATCCAGAATGGAAACCGGGCTGACATTCCTGGAATTCAACTACATGATTATGCAGGCGTACGATTTCTATCGCTTGAATCAGGATTATGGCTGCGTTCTGGAAACAGGCGGAGACGATCAATGGTCTAATATTATTGCCGGCGTGGAGCTGATCCGCCGCAAAACCGGGAAGGAAGCATTTGGTCTTACCTTCAAGCTGCTTTTGACCAGCGAAGGCAAGAAAATGGGCAAAACGGAAAAGGGTGCGTTGTGGCTCGATCCAGATAAAACATCTCCTTACGAATTTTTCCAATATTGGAGAAATATTGACGATTCTGACGTGATCAACTGCATGAAAATGCTTACATTTATGGAGCTTTCCGAGATTGCAAAGTATGAAAAATTGGAAGGCGCTCAACTGAATACGGCAAAAGAGCGGCTGGCATGGGAAGTCACCAACCTGATCCATGGAAAGGAAGAAGCCGACAAAGCCCTTGCGGCTGCAAAGGCTGTGTTTGCAGCGGGCGGAATGGCAGAAAATATGCCGACTACAACTCTTGCGGCAGATGATTTTACAGACGGAACCATTCTTGTATCCGATATGCTTGTGAAGGCAAAGCTGGCACCTTCCAAAGCGGAAGCAAAACGCTTAATTTCCGGCGGCGGTATTTTTGTGGGTGATGTGAAAGCAGAAGGCTTTACCGCTTCTGTAAGTGCAGAAGATATTCCGGAGGACGGACTTGTGGTCAAAAAAGGTAAAAAGACCTTCCATCGCTTCATGAAAGCATAATTTTAAAACAAATCAAACGAAAGAAACGGTCATAAAATCGGCGATGTATCAATATCTTTTATTTGACGCGGACAATACGCTGCTGGATTTTGATTTGGCAGAAAAAGAGGCACTGCGCGGTGTTTTAGAAAAATCGCCTATGGGATACAGCGATGCGATTGCGCAGTTGTACCATGAAATCAACGATAGGGAATGGAAACGGCTGGAGCGGGGCGAAACTACCCGGGAACGTCTGCGCACCGAGCGGTTTGTCAAATTATATGAGACGCTGGGATATTCTTTGAATCCGGATCATGCTGAAGCGGTGTCAGATGCATTTTTGCAGCACATGTCAGAGCAGTCGGCACTGATTGACGGTGCGCTGGAAACGGTAGTGCAGCTTTCCCGTCGGTACGCATTGTATATTGTTACAAACGCAACTGCATGGGTGCAGAAAAAACGGATGTCCCGTGCACCGATCGCACCGTATTTCAAAAAAGTTTATATCTCCCATGAAATGGGATGCGCCAAGCCGGAACGGATCTTTTTTGATCAGGTATTGTCTGATATCGGAGATTGGCACAGGGAATCTTACCTTGTGATCGGAGATTCTCTTTCCTCTGATATTGCAGGTGCCCGGGGTGCAGATCTGGACAGTTGTTATTTTGACCGCAGCGGTCGGGGAAGCGGAGCAGAAAAACCGAAATGGACGATTCATTCTCTCCCGGAACTGCTGACTATATTATAAATGGAGGCACTATGCATTCTGTTACAGCCGTAAAAAAAGAACTGGATAAAATCGGTGTCGCTTATTTGGAAAATGCGTTGATGTCCGCACATACCACCTTTCGGATTGGCGGACCGGCGGCATTGTATGTGCGTCCCCAAAATCGGGAAGAATTGGTTGCGGCTGCACGTGTGATACAAACGGCAGAAATTCCAATAACAACCATCGGAAAGGGAAGCAATTTGCTTGTTTCTGATGCAGGCTATCCCGGTGCGATCCTTTCTACAGAAGGCGTAACAGATATAGCTGTTGTAGAAAATACTGTCACTTGCGACTGCGGCGTAAGTGTTACGGGCGCAGCGATTGCTGCCCGGGGCAGCGGTTTGTCCGGCATGGAGTTTTTATATGGCATTCCCGGATCGGCTGCCGGCGCGGTATTTATGAATGCAGGTGCATACGGCGGAGAGATTGCTGATATTTTATCTTCCAGTACGTATTACGATATGGAAACAGGCGCGGTGTATGAGCTTGCGGTGGCGGAGCATTCCTTTGACTACCGCAGCAGCGTATATCGCTCCAATGTTAAGCGGATTATATTATCCGCAACGTTTGTGCTCACGCCTGGGCGGGATGCGGAAATTCGCAATGTCATGGACGATTATATGCATCGCCGCAAGTCCAAACAACCGTTGGAATTTCCTTCTGCAGGAAGCGTGTTTAAGCGTTATCCGGGCAGATATACAGGACAAATGATTGAAGAATGCGGACTCAAAGGCAGAAGTGTCGGCGGTGCGCAGGTTTCTGAAAAGCATGCCGGATTTATTATCAACCGCGGCGGCGCGACTGCGGCTGATGTGCTGCAGCTTATTGAAATCATAAAAGAGGCAGTACTGCACAAATTCGGTGTGGAAATTGAATGTGAAATGATTTATTTGGCTTAATATGGCAGAAAGTTATAGTAGAATTACAAAAGAAGCAATTCTTGAGAACATTCCGAAAAAGAAATGCTGTCAGCGTATCCGGCAGGATGCGCTGGATTTGGCTGCTATTACAGACGCGGACCTGCGGGCAGAGAAAATATCCTCTGCCCCAGAGCATTTTCGGTGCGGGACATGTCCTGCAAGTTTTGCAGCCGGTCTGTTTGTATCCTTTGGATCTGTCACCAATCCGGACAAGCAGTATCATTTGGAATTGTCTTTTGAAACGGCGGCAGAGCGGGATGCGGCAGAAACAATTTTGACAGCAGCTGGCGTTTGTATGAAATCCGGCCGACGGGGCAGCCGGCATTTGCTGTATATCAAAAGCAGCAGTGAAATAGAAGATTTTCTTGCATTTACCGGGGCGACCCATGCGGCGTTTGACCTGATGAATGCAAAAATTGTGCGGGAAGTGCGCGGCAATGCAAATCGGCAGATGAACTGTGATATGGCGAACATATCCAAGTCCCTTGCGGCGGCGCAGCAGTATACCAATGCCATTTCAGAAATTCTTCGCAGGGGGTATGAAATTCGTCTGCCTGAGGAACTTCGGCAAACGGCACGGCTGCGGTGTGAAAATCCGCAGGCGTCTATGGCGGAACTGGGGCAATTGCATATCCCGCCTATTACAAAATCCGGCGTAAAACATCGGCTGGATAAAATTCTCCGGTTTTATGAAAATTTGAAGGAACAGGAATCAGAGTAAAGGAGCATGCGGCAATGGCAGATTTTGTACACCTGCATTTACACAGTGAATACAGCTTGTTGGATGGAGCCTGCCGCATTGCGGATATACCGGGGGCTGCCCGTGCAGCAGGGCATACTGCATGTGCAATCACAGATCACGGAGTGATGTACGGTGCAATAGATTTTTACAAGGCTTGCATCAAAGAAGGTATTAAGCCAATTATCGGCTGCGAGGTATATGTGGCTCCCGAATCCCGTTTCAATAAGGAATACGGCAGGGATCATGCACCGGAACATCTGGTGCTGCTTTGTGAAAATGAAACCGGTTATAAAAATTTGATTTATATGGTGTCGGAAGCCTTTCAAAGCGGATTTTATTCGAAACCGCGGGTTGATATGGATCTGCTCCGCGCGCACAGCGGCGGTCTGATCGCTTTGTCGGCTTGCCTGGGAGGGCGGATTCCAAGGCTGATTTCTGCTGGAAATTACGAAGGGGCTAAGGAATATGCCAAAGAAATGTACCAAATATTCGGTTCGGACCGGTTTTATCTGGAAGTGCAGGATCACGGGCTGTCGGAGCAGAAAATTGTAAACGACGCATTGTATCAAATGAGCGAACAGCTTGGGATTGGCTTGGTTGCTACCAACGACGTGCATTATTTGCGCCGCGGCGACAGCGACGCGCAGGCAATTCTTATGTGCATTCAGACGAACAGCTGCATTGAGGACGGCAGACCAATCGGCTTTGAAACGGACGAATTCTACTATAAGGAAACCTGGGAAATGGAGCGGCTGTTTGCGGATCATCCCGAGGCGCTTACAAATACGGTAAAGATAGCCGATATGTGTCAGGTGGATTTTCAATTTGACAAAACATTTTTTCCGTCCTATACCTGTCCGGACGGAGCACAGCCTGGAAAATATCTGGAAACTCTTGCCTTGGCAGGACTGGAATGCAGAGCGGAAAAAGGCACTATTGATTTTGACAGAATTCCACGAAAGTCTTATATGGAGCGGCTGGAATATGAGCTTCCTGTGATCGACGGAATGGGCTACAGTGAGTATTATCTCATTGTGTGGGATTTTGTAGACTGGGCAAAGTCTAAGGGAATTCCTGTTGGACCCGGACGGGGAAGCGGCGCAGGCAGTCTGATTGCATATCTGATTGGTATCACGGATGTGGATCCCCTCCGCTTTGATCTGCTGTTTGAGCGCTTTTTGAATCCGGAGCGGGTAAGCATGCCCGATTTTGATATTGACTTTTGTTATGATCGGCGGGACGAAGTAATTCAGTATGTGCGCGAGAAATATGGCGAGGATCATGTGGCGCAGATTATTACTTTTGGTACAATGGCTGCCCGTGCTGTGGTGCGTGATGTCGGTCGCGCCCTTGGTATGCCTTATGGGGAAGTGGATGTTGTGGCGCGCCAGATCCCGCATACATTAAACATGACTCTGGAACGCGCTCTTGAGGGCAAGGAACTTTCAGAAATGTACGAAAGTGACCCCAAGGTGCGGCGGCTGATTGATGTCGGTCGCGCACTGGAGGGTATGCCCCGGCATGCTTCCACTCATGCGGCAGGTGTAGTGATTACGGAAAATCCCTTGACAGATCATGTACCTCTTGCTGTGAATAACGGGGTATGCGTTACCCAGTATAATATGGATACGGTAGCGGAGCTGGGACTTTTAAAATTTGACTTTCTCGCGCTGCGGTATCTGACAATTATCGCGGCGGCGGAAAAAGAAATTATCCGGCAGGACCCGGGTTTCTCCATGTCTGCGATTCCATTGGACGACAGGGCAGTATATGCAATGCTTTCAAAAGGAAACACGGACGGCGTCTTTCAGTTGGAATCCGGCGGCATGCGGCAAATGCTTACCCAGCTTTTGCCGGAAAATATAAATGATATTATAGCAGCCATTGCCTTGTACCGTCCCGGTCCGATGGATTCCATTCCTCGGTATATTGAGGCGCGTCATGGCAAAAAGCCCGAAATGCTTATCCCGCAATTGGAACCGATTCTTTCCTCTACCTATGGCTGTATTGTGTATCAGGAACAGGTCATGCAGATTTTCAGAGATGTTGCTGGATATTCTCTGGGACATGCGGATATTGTGCGCAGGGCAATTTCCAAAAAGAAAACAGATGTGCTGCTCAGCGAAAAGGAAGCGTTCGTACAGGGCGCGGCGGAACATGGTGTGTCCGGTGAAAATGCGGAGAAGCTGTTTGATGAAATTGCTGCTTTTGCAAATTATGCGTTTAATAAAAGCCATGCGGCAGCGTATGCGATTGTATCGTATCAAACGGCATATCTGAAAGCCCATTATCTGAAAGAATTCAATTGCGCATTGCTTACATCCGTACAGGGAAGTCCGGGGAAAATTGCTGAATACATCGGTGAATGCAAGCGGCGGGGGATTCCGGTACTTCCGCCGGATATCAACGCCAGTATGACCGATTTTCATGCAGATGCATCGGGCATTCGATTTGGACTTGGCGCTTTGAAAAATGTGGGACGAAGTTTTATTGATTCCATTATTACAGAGCGCACAGCTAGCGGATCCTTTACGGACTTTGACGATTTTCTTGCAAGAAGCCGGAAACTGGGAATCAATAAACGACAGATGGAGGCTTTGATTCAGTCTGGTTCTCTGGATAGCCTTGGTCCCAAAAGAAGTCAGATGCTGGCGGTGTACGAGTCTCTTTTGGAGCGGGGTACCTCAGCGGGGCTGGAGGGGCAGCTCGACTTATTTTCCGCAGTGCCCATGGGGCAGGAAATTGCTCCCAAAACTGTCTTTCCAGATATTCCTGAATTGTCTACCTTTGAAAAGCTTCATTTGGAACGGGAATGCAGCGGTATGTATTTGTCAGGTCACATTCTGGATGATTATACCGATCATATGGAAGTGCTCCATTGCGCTGGCACCGCCTCTGTAATTGCAGCCTTTTCACCAGATTATGACGGAGAGGTGCAGTTCCATGAAAAGGATGCGGTAACACTTGCAGGCGTAATTCTTTCCCGAACGAACAAAACAACCCGCAGCGGCGATCCCATGGCTTTTATCACATTGGAGGATCTTACCGGCGAAATTGAACTGATTATTTTTCCGGGAGTGCTGTCTGCTTATGGTCATATGCTGACTACAGGATCGGCGATTGCTGTGCGGGGCACCATTTCTGTGCGTGAGGAAGAAGATCCCAAAATTCTTGTAAACGGCATTATGAATTTAGAGAGGAATGGGGGGAATACTCCTTTGTTTACTGAAGAACAAAAGAAACCGCGGGCGAATGCGCCGGCATTGGCTGTTCCTGTACAAAAGCTTTATCTGAAGGTGCCTTCGCAAACATCCGAATCGTTTCGCCGTGTTTCTGCATTTTTAAGTATATTCCGCGGAAATGTGCCGGTCACGTTTTATGATGAAGCAGCTAAAACAGCTTTTCGCGGTGTAAATTTCGGCGCGGCAGTGAATGATTTTACACTCACGGAACTGCGCGAGCTTTTGGGCGATGCAGCCGTTGTGGTAAAATAAGGAATATATTTTGTAAATTTCACAACACGTTCATAAATAAATTGTATACTTTGTTGTATACATGGATTCGGCAGGAAGGGAGCGAAAACAGTATGTCTGATAATAAATTACCTCAGAACGTACCTGCACATGAACCTTTTAAAGAAGATATGCCAGCTGCCGGCAGCAGTGCCCGCACGGTTTGGAAGAAAATCGGAAAGGTTTCCTTGCGTGTTCTGACATATGTTATGAATGCGCTTTTGACCATTCTTCTGATTGGTGCTGTTTGCGGCATTATTGTTGGGACAGTGTTCTGTATTTATATTAAGAATTATGTGGATCCGGAGGTGGATCCGTCTCTCCTTGTAAGTGCCGGTTCCGATAAAACAACCCGTATATATTATATGGATTATGAAACCGAGGACGACCGGATCAATCAAAATGGAACGCCTAAGGAAATTGAGGATCAGCGGCTGTATAGTTCTGATAACAGTATCTGGGCTTCCTATGATCAGATGCCGGCGGATTTGATCAACGCATTCACCTCTGTTGAGGATCACCGCTTTTTTGATCATAACGGCGTAGACTGGCTGCGAACTGGTAAAGCTGTGTTCGGGTATTTCTTTGGTGCCGGTGATTTTGGCGGTTCCACTATAACTCAGCAGCTTATTAAGAATCTGACTGGTGAGAAGGAAAACTCTATTCAGAGAAAGGTGCAGGAAATTTTCCGGGCGCTGAATCTGGAAAAGAAAATGAGCAAAGAAGAAATCATTGAGATGTACCTGAATATCGTATTCCTTGGCAATAACTGTTACGGTGTGCAGGCTGCGTCCAATACGTATTTCGGTAAGGACGTCAGTGAATTATCGCTCGTAGAATGTGCTTCTCTTGCAGCAATTGTTAAAAACCCCGCAAAATATGAGCCCAAGCATCACGATGTGGTAATGTATGAACAGGAAAACGGGGAAGAAAAGGAAGACGGAAACCGTGCTCGCCGCAATACAGTGCTGTACACCATGCTGCAATACGGCAAGATCAATCAGGCACAGTTTGATGAGGCAACGGAAACGGATCTGGTGCTGTATTCAAAGGAAGATGATACAGGTGCAGATTCTGCGACACATATCAATTCCTGGTATACGGATGCTGTAATTGCGGATGTGCAGGATGCACTTATGGAGAAAAACGGTTGGACCAGCTATGCTGCCAGTCTGGCGATTTATAACGGTGGTCTCAAAATTTATACCTGCATGGATCCGAAGGTGCAGGGGGTGCTGGAAGAAGTGTATGTCAATGACAGCCAGCATTTTCCCCATGCAACCAGCGGCTTGCAGCCGGAATCTTCTATGATTGTGCTGGATCCTTATACAGGAGATGTTTTGGGGCTTGTAGGCGGCAGAGGTGAAAAAACGCAGAACCGGATTTTGGACCGCGCTACACAGGCGAAACGTCCTGTTGGATCAAGCATCAAGCCACTGTCTGTCTATGCGCCCGGCGTTGATCTGGAAGTCATTACGATGGGATCTATTTATGACGATACGCCGGTGAAAACTTCCGATACAGGGGTTCCGTGGCCCCGCAACCTGCCGAATGTGTACGGTGGACTTACTACCATACAGGATGCTGTGCGCCGTTCTGTCAATACCATAGCCGTGCGTGTTTTGCAGGATATAACAGTCGATTATTCCTTCGACTTTTTGAAAAATACACTTCATATGGACAATGTAATTGATTCCCACACAAAGCAAAGCGGACAGGTTGTCAGCGATAAGGATTTGGCGCCTTTGGCGCTCGGACAGTTTTCTTATGGTATCACCCTGTGGGAACTGACTGCCGGATACGATATGTTCCTGAATGAGGGTGTATATTCAAAATCCAGACTGTGGTATAAGGTGCTGGACAGCGACGGCAATGTTGTTCTGGAAAATGAACCGGATTATGAAATCGCAATCAGTGAGGAAGCAGCGTCCATCATGACGAAGATGCTGCAGGGCGTTGTGTCCGATGGTACAGGACGTGCTGTAACCGTAGATCAGTATGTAGAGGTTGCCGGAAAAACCGGTACAACAACAGCAGACTTTGACCGTACCTTTGTAGGATATACGCCGTATTATCTTGGCGGCGTGTGGGTAGGATACGATATGAACCAGGCGCTGTCCGATTTTGGCACCAACCCTGCTGTGCAGGTTTGGGATAAAGTTATGACAATGCTTCATGAAGATATTTTTGCCAGAGTCCGCGCCGGCGAAGAAGAACTGAAAACTTTCAAAATGTCGGATCGTCTTGTAGAATGTACCTATTGCAGATATTCCGGCAAGCTCACATCCAACGGCTGCTGGGGAGAAAAAGGTTACTTTACCAAAGATACAGTTCCTACCGAATATTGCTATGGGCATGGCGGCTGAGTGAAGCATATATAAAAAATCACCTCATATATATTTATGAGGTGATTTTTATGTTTGCTGATTTGAAACGGGATGCGGTTTGCTGGACCCAAAAAATCCGGGAAAGTCCTGCCAAAACACTGCTTGTGCCATGCTGTATTTTATTTTTATCTTTCTTATTCCGGATCTTTTCCGGAGGCACAGCAACTTTTTACAGTCTCCTTCTCTGCAAGGGATTTTTCCCGGGTGCCTTTTTGTATACCCTCGGGCATATCGTACGGATGCTCTGTGCGGGACTGATTCTTACCGGTGTTTTGTTTTGCCGCGGATTATTTGAACTGCGTCTGCGGGCATTTGCCTGTGCCATAGTCACTTGCCTGGTGCTGCTGGTGGAATACCGTATTATTTTTGTTTCCATGAGTCCTGTTCTGGCGCTCCTACTTTGTGCGGCGTCTATCGCAGCTGTTTTTCTGAATTTGAAGTTCTTTTTGAAATCCTGTTGTCCGGGTGCATGTCCCGCCCTGGTTTTGTTGCTTTTGCAAATGATTTTCTTTATTCAATTGATTTCTCTGTGCAGTGTATTTTAATAAAAATGTGTAAAAAAATATAAAGCAAACAGCAAATTTTGTGGATTTGCTTGACAAAAGTTATGCAGTAGGCTATACTGAAGTTATGAAAATCAATGGAGGTTTATTATGAAAAAAATTAGAATTATTTGCATGTTGCTTGCTGTAGTTCTGGTGCTCCCTGTCTTTGCAAGCTGCAGCAGCGGAAAAGTAACCGCAAATGTTTCCTTAAAGTTTGTTATTCCTGCTGAGGAAGAAGGTGGAGAAGACGAAGTAAAGCTGAATCTTCCTTCTTTTGCTGTTGAAGGAACGAAAGACAATCCCCCTACCGTTCTACAGGCTGTTCAGGAAGCACTTCAGGAATATGAAATTACTTATGAATTAACATCTGATGGAAGATCCATTGCAGGTGTATACGGTCTTACAGAAAAGCAGTGGTATGATGATGAAAAAGGATATTATACCCACTGGGAATGCACCATCAACGATAAGGTTTCAAATGAAGGTCGTCAAAGTGAAACAAAAATTTATGATGATGATGTGATTGTTTTCACATGGACATCAGGAGAGAGAGCATTGGAAAATACCGGTGTTGCTGACACAACAGATCCTGGCGCAGACACAACCGGAAACATTCCTTCCAACACTACTGCAGAAGAATAATTTGATTTAAAAAGCCACCCTTATAAGGGTGGCTTTTTACTTTTGTGAAAAATTCCTTTTTATATTGGCATAAAACCCGTCCGTACCACATACTATGGTACAAAGAGTTTTGAGCGGAGGAATTGTATGACAAGCACAAATATATATCAGGATATTGCAACCAGAACCGGCGGAGACATTTATATCGGCGTTGTAGGTCCGGTACGTTGCGGAAAATCCACGTTTATCAAGCGTTTTATGGAAACGTCGGTCGTTCCCAATATTACAGGGGATTATGACCGGAAACGTACCATGGATGAGCTCCCGCAAAGCGCAGGCGGGAAAACCGTTATGACAACAGAGCCGAAATTTGTTCCGGATGAAGCAGTGCCAGTTTCCTTTGGAGACGGGGCTACCATGCGGGTGAAGATGATTGATTGTGTGGGATATCTTGTACCGGAGGCACTTGGCACTACGGAAAACGGGGAAGTGCGGATGGTGAAAACCCCGTGGTCCGAAGAGCCGGTTCCGTTTGAAGAGGCTGCTGAAACCGGAACACGCAAAGTCATTTGCGATCACTCAACAGTGGGGATGCTGGTTACCTGCGACGGCAGTTTTGGCGATATTCCCCGGGAAAACTATGTAGAAGCGGAAGAACGGATTGCGCATGAATTGAAGGAGCTTGGCAAACCTTTTGCGATTATACTGAATTCTTCCCGTCCGGGGTCACCGCAGGCTGAATCTCTTGCGATGGAACTGGAGAAAAAGTATAATGCTCCGGTTGCGCTGATCAATTGTCTGGAGTTAGACGCAGAGGATGTGGGGCATATTTTGGAAATGCTTTTGTATGAATTTCCTATTCAGGAAATTGCTTTGCAGCTTCCCGGCTGGGTATCTGCTTTGCCTAGAGAACATAAACTTACAGAAGTCATTATCAATATCCTTTCGGATATTGTAGGCGATATTAAAAATCTGAATGATGTATCTGCATTTACCGGAAAACTGGAGGAACAGTTATCCCAGGAAATTGAAGCCCGATATGAGTCTGGCGGGGTAACTGCCGGGATCACCTCCACTGATCTGGGAACCGGTGTTGCAACTGTAACGCTGCAATTTCCTCAGTCTATGTATTATAATATTATTTGTGATTTGACAGGAATTTGTGTGCGAAATGAAAAGGAACTGATTTCTGTCATGCTGTCATTATCTGATGCAAAAAGGGAATTGGATAAATATGCCCAGGCAATTGAACAAATGGAAACTGACGGATACGGTATCGTGCTGCCGGGTGTGGAAGGATTGAAGCTGGAGGAACCTGAAATCATACGTCAATCCGGCGCATATGGGGTGAAGTTGAAGGCGTCGGCACCCAGTATTCATATGATAAAGGCAACCATTGAAACGGAAATCAATCCGATTGTAGGAACGGAAGAACAGTCGGAAGAATTGATTCAGCGGTTGATGTCTGATTTTGAGGAAGAACCGCAAAAAGTGTGGGAGTCCAATATTTTCGGCAAAAGCTTGTATCAATTGGTTAATGATGGATTGCATACAAAATTGGAACATTTGTCCGAAGAATCCCGGGATAAGCTGTCTGACACATTATCCAGAATCGTCAATGAAGGCAGTGGCGGTTTAATTTGTATTATATTGTAAAGATTTAAACAAATGTAGAAAAAGGATCAAACGATCCTTTTTCTACATTTGTTTTCGTATTCGCTCTAAAGCACCTTTTTCCAATCTGGAAACCTGTGCTTGGGATATGCCGATTTCCGAAGCGATTTCAATTTGTGTTTTGCCTTTATAGAAACGCATATTTATAATGGCGCGTTCCCGTTCATTTAAGGTTTTTAACGCTTCTTTCAGAGCAATATCCTCCAGCCAGGATTCATCGGTATTGTTTGTGTCGCTAAGCTGATCCATAACATAAATGGAATCCCCGCCGTCACTGTAAACAGGGTCATATAAAGACATCGGTTCGACAATTGCCTCGATTGCGCCTGCAACATCCTCCGGCTCTTCTCCGAGTACCGCAGCTATTTGTGCAATTGTCGGCTCATTGCAGTCGTTGCGCTGCAGTTGTTCTCTTGTTTGTAATGCGCGGTATGCCAAATCCCGCACAGAGCGGCTGACCCGAATTGTGTTGTTGTCCCGCAGGTATCTTCGAACTTCGCCGATAATCATAGGAACGGCGTACGTAGAAAATTTAACGCAAAGTTCTGTGTTGAAATTGTCAATTGCCTTAATGAGTCCGATGCAGCCAACCTGAAATAAATCATCTAAATTTTCTCTGCGGTTGGTAAAACGCTGTATTATACTCAGCACCAACCGCAGATTTCCGTCTATAAGCTTTTGCCGTGCAGTCTCGTCTCCGCTTTTACTGCGTACCAGCAGCTCATGCTTTTCACTGTCCGTTAATGTTTTGAGTTTTGCGGTGTTCACGCCGCAAATTTCCACTTTATTATAATACATTTGTTTTCCTTTATATTTTTATATATAAAGTATTGCCATAGAAAAGAAGCTTATACAGCGGAAGAATTTCCTCTTATTACCTGTTTATTTCAGAATTTCCGGCATTTCTTCCAGCATATTTTCAATATAAATTCCATATCCTTCCGATGAATCGCTGACAAGTACATGGGTTACGGCGCCAACCAGTAAACCATCCTGAATAATCGGACTGCCGCTCACGAATGTGTCAATAGAAGGACAAAAACTTTTTCAATTTTTTCACATAGCTTGTTCTTCTGGTGCAACTTTACCATCAAAAACAAAAGGAATTGGCTCATTCATTTCATCATAGAAGTTCCATTCTATGCGTATGGAGCCATCTGGGCGTATTATAATCTTTTTTACCAGTTCTTTCATCAGCTGAGGGGTCAGCTCGGTAATCTCCTGATATTCAATAATCTTCCTGCCAGTTTCCATTTGCATGGTGCTGGCTTTAATTTTTTCATCTACCTCCTTCAGTTTGCGTTCTGCCACACTGATCCTGATTTTCAATTCTTCTTCCTTTGTCGAAGCTTCCTGTTTTTTAATAAGAAAGCTCTCCTTACTCAGCTGCCCACTGACATATGATTCATAGTGTTGTATCTTTAAAGCCTGCAGCCCTTCAATCTGCCTACGCAATGTCTGGCATTCCGTTTGAAGTATCTGTTCACTGGATTTGGCAGAATGGCTCTCCTGCTTCATCCTTTTTATTTTTGCATCCAGCAGTTTACAGCGGACATTGATTGCATGAAGAACAATTTCCGTCAGCTTATCTTCACGAAATCGAACCTTCTCACAGTCTGATCCGGGATTGTATCTGTGTGTTGCACAAATCCAGTTCTTATTCTGCGGCTTGCCCTTTATCAAACGGTTTCCGCAACAGCTGCATACCAACAAAGACTTGAATGGATTTGGATGCGTTGATATTTTGGATTTTTTCCTTGACTTTATTACAGTCCGGGCCTGATAGAAAAGTTCACGAGATATAATCCCCTCGTGGGTATCCGGAATCACTTGCTGGAGCTCCTCCGGAATCTGTTTGACCCTGTCACTGCCGATGCGAACAACATGGGATTTAAAGGGAACCGTATCCCCAGTATAAATTCGGTTGGCTAAAATGTTCCGGACTGACTCAAATGTCCATACTGCCCGTGTCTTGTATTTGCCTCTTACCGATGCCAGATAAACAGACGGCGTTACCATATGAGCCTCATTTAGCTTTCGGGCAATCTGTGTTATTGTGATTCCGGCTGCCGCCCATTCAAAAATGGATTTAACAATCTCAGCCGCTTCGTTATCTATCACGATTGTGTTCTTTTTCTCGCCCTTCTTGTATCCGTAAGGCGCTGTTCCATAGACATATTCGCCGCTCAGCTTTTTCAAATCCACAGCACTCTTAATCTTCCGTGAAATATCCTTGCTGTACATCTGGTTCAGCAAGTTTTTTATTGCCAGCTCCAATCCACCGGTGCTTTCGCCAAGCAGTTCACTGTCAAATTGATCGTTAATAGAAATGAACCGTACATTATAAGCAGGAAAGACAAATTCAAGATAATGCCCCGCCTCCAGATAATTTCGGGCAAATCTGGAAAGGTCACGCACGATAATGGTTCGTACCTTGCCATTTTCCACCAGATTCAAAAGCCGTCTCATACCGGGACGGTTCATACTGGTTCCGGAATATCCATCATCTACAATCTCCTCGAACTCCTCTTCCGGGAAACGGTGTTCCTGCAAATATCTTTTGATACAGTCTCTTTGGGAAGTAATACTGCAGCTTTCTTCTGCAGAACCCTCCTCTATATCACCATCCTCCTTTGAAAGCCTCAGATAATAGAAGTCCTGTCTCTCAGCTGACATCTTTTATCCCCTCGATTCTTTCAAGGAATTTCATGATTGGCTGATATGGATCCTCATAATTGAGAATAATCTTAATCTCCCTGTCCTTTGAAACCTCAATTCGTGCTACCAACAGATTCAAGAGCGCACGATCAATAGATGGAATCTTCTGATACCTTTTGATTGCATCCAGCCATTTTTCAGTGGCGCCAAGCGCAGCATCCCTCGCCCTAATGTCTGATAAGGCTTTCGTTTCCTCCTGCAAAAGCTCGTCATACTTCTTTGCATACTGCTTTTTCATATAATCATATTCACTACGGTCGATAACTCTCTGAGTAAGGTTGATAAGGAGCTGTTCAATTTTGGACTCCATGTTCTTACGCTTCATAGACACGCTTGCATAATGACTTTCTGCCTCACTCTGATAAAAAAGCACTTTAGGCATACTTTTCAGTCTGCTGACAAGCTGTTCAATATCTACAGCCACCTGCACCTGCTGGTTTAAAGTGTCCGTTACCGCTTTCAACAGTGTTTCCTGCCTCACATAATGGCTGCTGCATTGCGCATGAGCTGAATACCGATATCCGTTGCAATCATAAAATATTCGGCTTGGCGTCTTGGCATCTGGTCTGGCGCATCCTTTTGCTGCACTCATAGAGCTTTGGCATTCCGCACAAAATACCATCCCCCGAAATAAATCCCGGTAATCGTTGCCGCATTTTGCTCTTTGCTCAAACTTGCCTCTCCGCTGCAATTCCTCCTGGTTTACCTGTTGAACCTTCTCAAATAACTGGATGGAAATTATCGACGGATGCGCATTTTCAACCACTTGCCACTCGTCTTCGCTCCGTTTCTTTTTTTCCAGACCGACTTTATCCCTCTTCACTTTTCCGTGTACCCGGTTTCCGATATAGACCTGGTCGGAACAGATTTTACGGATGGTGCCACGAATCCAAATCGCATTTTCATACTTTTTAGCCTTCGTAATCCCTCGAAGCAGCCTGAGCTTGCCCGGTGAAGGGATATTATTTTCATTTAATATACGCGCAATCGCATTAAAGCTTTCTCCGCTGGCTCTCAAGTTATATATCTGTCTTACTACTTCAACAGTCTCCAGATCAATATCATAGGTAGAAAGTTCGCCATTTCTGATATACCCATAAGGAATACTGCCGGCAGCCGGAATGAATTCGCCGCCTGCCATTTTTGCCGATATGCTGGAACGGATTTTATTGGAAATATCCTTTACATAATAATCATTCATGACCATTTTCAAAGGCATGGTCAATGCAGATGAGTCAGCATTTTCGTCTGCGCTGTCATAAGAATCGTTAATGCAGATGAGTCTGACACCCATTTCAGGGAATGTACGTTCCACAAACTCGCTGGTCATCACAAAATGCCTTCCCAGTCTGGAGATATCTTTTACGATAACACAATTAATCCGTCCGCTTTTCAAATCATTCAGCATCCGGATAAAACCAGGTCGGTCATAGTTCATTCCCGTGTAACCGTTATCATAATAGGTATCCACCAACTTTATATCGGAATGTTCCTCTAAATAGTGCAGGGTGATTTTTTGCTGATTGCCAATGGAGTTTTGCTCTATATCATCTCCATCTTCTACAGAAAGACGACCATATTCACCGGCAAGTACCAGCAGCTCATCCTCAGGAGCAGCTTTTTTTAATATTTTCACTCTGCTCTTGCGTGCCATTTAGCCCACCTCCTTTGCTTTTTTCTCCAAAATCTCCTGATATGCGGCGATTTCATTTCTGTAATTAAATTCAATACGAATACGCTTATCTTCATATACATAGATGCGGTCAATTAAGGTTACAACCACTTCACGGGTTAATTCGGTAATTCCCTGGAATTTAATAAACTGCATGATCCAATTGTTGTCTGTACTGTGGTTCGATGAAATCTCCGTTCGCTGTAGCTGCAGCTTATTGATTGCCTTTTCTGTATCTTCTATCTGCCTGGTATACTTCATTCGCATTTTGTTATATTCGTCCCGGTCAATCAAATCTTCATTAAGCGCCTCATACAGTCTCATACGAAATTCCTTATCCCGCTCTAAATCCTGTTCCTTTTGCGCAATCATGACATCTACACGCCCTAGACGAATTTGGTCAATCCTATGCAGACCGATATCCTGAACAAGCTGATTCAATTCTACAATCATCTGAATCTGTCCTGTCACAGCGTGCAAAACCGTTTCCTCCAACTTTTTCTGTTCAAAGCTGTGGCTGCTGCAGCCTTTTCCGTCTTTGTAAGTGGCGCACACATAATAGCAATACTTCTGTTCCCCCTTGGTCACGGTTCTGCGCTGCAGAGTACGTCCACAGTCTGGACAGAACAATACTCCGGCCAGCGGCAAAAGAACATCCTCTTTCGGTGGTCTTCTTGTATCACGTTCCATCATTTTTTGTACAATGGAAAACATAAGCGGATCTATGATTGCCGGATGATTATTCTCCACAACAACCCAGTCGTTCTCATTTCGTACCCGCATTTTTTTGATTTTATAATTAGGTGTACCGCGTTTTCCCTGTACAAGTGTACCAATATAAATAGGATTATTTAACATCCTGTTGATTGTGACTGCACTCCATTTTGCCTGCGTAGATGCCTGAAAGCCTGTCTTATACTTCATGCCAAGACTTTTCTTGTACTCAGCAGGCGGCAATACTTTTTCCCGATTGAGAAAATCTGCTATTATATTCTGGCTGCACCCTTTGATTTTCATAGAAAAAATGCCCCGCACAACTTCGGCTGCATACTCGTCAATAACAAGCTTGTGCTTATCATTGGGAGATTTACAGTACCCGTAGCTTGCAAAGGCACCCAAAAACTCCCCATTACCGCGTTGGATCCGAAACTGATTTCGCAGCTTCTTGGACAATTCGCGGCAATAGGATTCATTCATTATATTTTTAATAGGAATGATAATATCATCCCCGGCAGTGCTGTGGTCACTGTCAACATCATCATTAATGGCAATAAACCGTACACCAAAAGAAGGGAAAATCATCTCAAGATATTTTCCCGTTTCAATATATTCTCTTCCAAGCCTGGACAAATCTTTTACGATAACACAGTTAATGCTTCCGGACTGAACTTTTTCAAGTACAGAACGAAAGCCGGGACGATCATAGTTCGTTCCGGAGTAACCGTCATCATATGCTTCATCTACAAGCGTAATACCCGGATGATTCTGCAGATACGCATGAACCAGTTTGCGCTGGTTCAGAATACTATCACTGATTTCACCCTCACTATCTTTACTTCTGTCCTCATTTTTATCATCTTTGGACAGACGATAGTAAGCCATTGCTCTATATTCTTCCAGGTCTGGAACCTGTTTAGTTGTAACAGCCATAACAAACCTCCTAAATTCTTTCAGGACATTTGTTTCTGGCGGTTATCCTTGACGGCTGACCAAGCCATCAATATCGACCATATATATTATGACTAATTTTTCATACCTTGTCAATAGGGCCGCACCAGTTACCGCAAATTACCAAAATCCTGATCAATGCTGCTCGCATAAGCTACCAACCGCTCCTGCAAGCTTACCCCTGTGTTTGCGTATCCAATTTCTACAACAACACCGTCATCCAGATAACAATACGGATTCCCGATTTGCTCTATATAGCCTTTGATGCGCTCTTTGCAGGGCTTTGAAGTGTCGATCACAACATCCCGTATATCTTTTAACAGGGATCGATCCACTGTTTTTGCAGTTACATGTTCCATAGAAAACTCCTTTCCTTATCATTGTCCCTTCTATTTGGACATCAAGGGATACCCGAAGGGTGTTTCTACTTCTGCTTTCATTATTACCAAATAGACCCTTTCCTATACAAAAGGCAGAATCAGTTAATTTAACGTCCCCCGGCGTCTGCGGCGAACAGGTCCATAGAAATTTCATCTCCCCGCCTTCTCTATGGCCAGGCCGCGAATTACGGAAGTCTCATTATGTCCCCAGACGCCTCATTGCATTATAAGGAAGTCATCCATATATCAGTGCTCATGGCTCTGCTTGTCGGGCAGACGGATAGCTGTTCTTCATCAGGGAATGTACCAGGCTGGACTATGCAATTGTCAAGCTGCCGTGGCATGGGGATGTTTTTACTTATAAAAAGCCTTCTTATTTCGCGCATCTCGAATCTCTAAGAGAAAAATTTACGACTCCGAAAAAATTCCGGAGCCGCCAAAGCCTAAATATCAAATTTTGAAATGTTGAGGGCAATATGTATCAGTATGTACTGTTTCAGATCCTCATCAATTTTATCGTCAACTCAGCTGTACTTATTGATGAGTGGGTTATAAAGCTCCAATATCTTCTCCAATGCTTCATGGCTGCCTAAGGTAGCCTCCTGCAATATTCTGCGGAATTCTTCCAGATTCCGCATAGATGCCAATCCTCATCGAAAAAGACGCCTTTGTAGCGGGCATGAAAACCGGTATCCAGCTGCTCAATGTCACTTTCATCCCAGTCTAGGGACACTGTTTCGCCAGTAGCCAATTTGATCTCAATATAGTCAATCACGAGATCATCTAAATCGGTACTGGCACTTAAATAAAGAATCATACTGTCATTTCCTTTCTGCATATCTGTGTAAACTATTTATATATACGGGTTAAGCCAACGGCTCCCGGAACAAAAAGTAAGGGAACCATTCGGCTCTGAATCTAAATAAAAAAGCACCCAAAGAATCAAATTATTCTCTGAGTGTTTTTTTGGTAAAATTCATTCGTTATTATTTTGCTATTCCCACTTAAAGCATTTTACTGCAACACCTGTACAAATCACTGTAACAGCCATCATAACCACAACCGGAATCCAGATATGCTCTACCGGTTGCCCCAAAGAGGTTGCTTTCATAAGCTGGATTCCTTGGGTCAGCGGGAACAGAGAAACAATCTTCTGCATAACCCCCGGCATGACCTCAAAGGGAAGGGTTGCCCCAGAAAATATCAGCATAGGGAAGTACAGCGCACTGGCAATCACACTGGCCATCTTCTCATTTTTTGCAATGCCGCCCACCATCATACCAATGCTCAGGGTGGAAACCATAGTCAGAAGCCAGCTTCCGATAAATGCCAGCCAGTTCCCGTGGAGTGTTATTCCCCAGAACAGCGCGGCAATTGGAAATAGTAAAACCATGGAAACCAGTGCGTATAGCACATAGATGGTAAACTCCACGCCCAGCAGCATCACCGGGCTGATCGGCGTAACACGGAAGCGTTTCAGAATCTTGCGCTCCCTGTACCCAGACACCACCAATGGCAATCCCATCAGGCCGCATGCGCAAATGGAAATGGTACATACCGCACTCATGGACTGCTCCAGAAATGTATAGCCCGCGCCTTCAAATGCCGGCTTTGCCTGATAGATGAAGCCAAGGATAACTAAAACGATAATCGGCATGATGATTGCGAAGATCACCATGTTCATATTCCGGATATTCAGTTTCAGTTCTGTCTTCAAAAGCTTTGTAAATGTTCTCATGCGCCGATTCCCTCCTCGTCATCCGAAAATTTTAAGTATGCGTCCTCGAACTTCTCACAGCCGCTCTCGGATTTCGCCTGTTCCACAGTTCCATAAAATACAGGTTCCCCCTTTTTCAAAATGCAGATTTCATCACAGAGGGCTTCCACTTCATCCATGAAATGAGAAGTCAGGAAAATAGTCAGACCCTGTTTCTTCAAATCCTCAAGGATCTTCCAGACCGTGCGGCGCGCCTTGGCATCCAGCCCGGTGGTCAGTTCATCCAAAAAAACCAGTTTGGGATTCGGTATCAAAGCCAGCACAATAAACAACCGCTGACGTTCTCCTCCCGACAGGCTCTTTACTGCATTCTTCAGCTTGTCTCCAATCCCAAAGCGTTCGCAAAGTTGCCTCCAGTCTGCAGGGCTTTTATACAGGCAGGCGATTTCTTCGCAAAGCTCAAATACCTTGATTTCCGGCTGGTAATCCCCCTCCTGAAACTGAACGCCTACTTCCTGGAACAGTTTTCTGCGGTCCTTTTTCGCATGGTACCCCAGTACCGAAACTTCTCCGGAATCGGCCTGTTTCGTACCCAAAATACATTCGATTGTCGTGCTTTTCCCGGCGCCATTGGCGCCCAGCAGCCCGAATACCATACCGGTTTTGACGGATAGGCTTAAATTGTCTACCACCGCTTTTCTGTTATAGCTTTTTCGAAGGTTTGTAACCTTGATTGCTTCCTCTCTCATTTTGTCCCCCTTTTCTGAATGGCACGCATTTCAATATACCCGCGCTCACCGCGCGGTTCCAGCTGGATGCGCGGATTGCTGTCGTCCCACTCATATCCAATCACGGACGGATCATAGTGGTTCAGGGAATACTGCACGGAAAGGATCGCCTGGGAATAGTCCTCCTCCCGGAACGGTTCTCCCTGCACCACCAGATATTCTGCAGCGGGCAGGGAAATGATATCAAACCCTTCCGGAATTCCACCGGCATAATCCGACGCTACCTCTACCCCCTGCACGTAAGTGGAGGTTCCCGGCTTTTTGTATTCTTCCGGAAGCCAGAGACAGACCGGCTCCCCGCACAGGGAATCCATGCTCATCAGAATCCCCCATACCTCACAGTTCACTTCCGCACAATAGTCGAAATAATCCTCCGCTTTGATTCCTCTTTTGATAATCACCTTGCGCTCCGGCTTGCGGATCACTTGGACAAAAATGCTCTGCAAATTTTCCATATCAACAATATCCTTTCTGAGTTCTCTGAATTTTACTCCATATGGGATAAACAATCCAATCGGAACCGGGTCTTTCACGTATTCCCCAGGATTGCATCCGAATTCTTTGTAAAACGCGCGGGTGTATCCGTCCACGCTTTCAAATCCACAGTCATAAGCTGCATCAATTACAAGGCATTGCTCCTTTTTCAGCCGCATAGCCGAATGGGAAAGCCGCAGACGGCGGATATACTCCGCCGGGGTCATCCCCAGATAATTCTTGAACAGCCGGTAGGAATGCCAACTTGAAAAAAGCGAGACTTCAGAAAGATTCGCCAATGTAATCTTCTCTTCCAGATGTTCTTCTATATATTCCTGCATCCGCTGTACTGCTTTCATCTGCTCCTGCACTTCATTCACCTCCATCTGTATCTCCTATTTTACCATGAACACTGGAATGCCTCTCGACTTTTTTTGCTGTTGCAAAATGTCGCTTATGGTTGTCGGACGATACCCAATAACACAAACCTTGCGTTATCAAACTCATAACTGCAGGTAGAAAGCGTAACGATTTGATCTGTGATTGCTGCCCGTTTCCTGTAAGTCTGTGAACAAGTAATCCACTCCTCCATTAAAGTGTCGTCGATACGCCAAGACTATGTTGCTCTGGTATCCCCATACGCACCACGTTCGCCTTATATTTCTCAGATGCCCGCATCCTTAATTCTGCTATTGCCTCTGAACAATTCATATTTTCCTCCTAACCGCTTCACTTATTCTCCAAATAAAAACTCCTTGAAATTCCCCTGCTTACAAACTCATTCTTCTCATTATCCAATATCCGCTGATTGCTATTTTTAGCTGCAGCGCAGAAAACAGCAAATCCGATCCCTGTATCAGTAATGAGGAGAATATAATCAATGCCATTGTAATCCCAATTCCGGCTCCGTTCACAAACAGCGATTACGATACTGCTGACAGCGACGCCAAAGAGCAGCTGAAGCCCAAAATAGATAAAGGGATTCTGAAAAAACAGACTCCCTGCATTCTGTGTCCCGATTAGTATCAGCCCAATTATCAAAATCACATGGAAAATGACTAAATTCATGAGCGCGGTAATCAGTGTTCCAAATAGGTGCTTTGCCAAAAATACCTGGACCCTGGAATATCCCTTGCCCACCACGTTCTTCCACCAACACGCCATCGCGTGTTTTCTTTGCTGTTCCAGATCCGTTCCGCCTAAGCCAATCCTCATCTCTGCGGATCAATTCAGACAACTAATTATATGATTGGAATCCAGTATTCGTAAACCGCATTCTGAGGATCAGCTTTCATATATACTTCTATATCCGGCGAATTAGCGTATGTATAGCCAGAAGTTGGAAGCCACTCTGTAATTACGCGCCGTTCTAATTCTTGCAGGGAACGGTTTGTCCCTTTTCCCTCAAAAATAGCCCATTTACATGCCGGAATGCGGTATTCTTCAAAGGCATCGTCCTTCTTGTCCGAGCGAACTGCAATCAGATATTTCCAGTCCTCTGTATGATGAACACTGATCCCCAATAATCCTTGTGGTTTGCTTTCCAGCAGGGAAGTGAGTTTTGTAAGTGTTCCATCAGCAAGAGCCGTATCCCATACTGTAGGAATCACTTCAAAGTTTTTGGTAAGCTCCTTATTCAATGGACAAGAAATTCCTACTACACGGAAAGCCGCTTTTTCCTCCACTCTGAATTTCAATGATTGCCCGCCGCCCATAGATACATGAAACTGAATCGGCGGAAAAGCCTGCAGCGGCCTGTTTTCTGTCTTGAGAGCAGACGGTACTACGCCATGAAAGCTTTTGAATGCCCGGGTGAACGCAGTTGGAGATTCATACCGGTATTTTATAGCAATGTCGATTACCTTCCCGCTATCCTTTTGCAGCTCTACGGCCGCAAGGGACAGCCGGCGCCGCCGTATATACTCTCGCAGCGTCATATTTGTCATATAGAGGAACATCTGCTGAAAATAGTAGGATGGGCAGCCAGCCACCATTGCCACCTTCTCATAATCCAATTCCTCTGTGATATGTTCTTCTATATATTCAATTGACTGATTTAATCGCTGCATCCATTCCATAGGGTCACCTAACGCTATTCTGATATTCTATTATAGCTTATCCTTTCATAATATATTTCTGCCCAGAGCTCGTCTCGACTTTTTTTGCCAGCCTGTTCTACGCGGCGGGCATAGTTCTTCCTGCTAAGAGTATAGCAAAGGCAGCTTACAATCCGATGAATTTCTGCTTACAAATCTGTAAGGAAGGAGCCCGAATAATGGTGTTTCTGAAATTACATCTGTCTGGCTCTTTTTAACACTCCTTGTGCTGCTCTCTAAAATGACCATGAGCACGGTATAAACCGATAGGATAATCAAAATGGAAAACAAAAGGACGCCCACATGGAGCGTCCTGAAAACACAATTGCCGTATTCATTCAGCTCCCTACGTTGGTATTAGCCAACAGGTTCAAAGGGTCAGGTTCTGCCTTCTCAACTACAAAGTAGTCCCCCTGCTTTTTGATTTCAAACCATATTTGTGTGTCTGTATGGATGTGTCAAATCGGCTGCCCGATCTGGCGCTGCTTAACTATCATATTCCTTTCACCCAGGGTCGTAGTGTTATCGTTCCGGCATCTGGAACCCTTCCAGCGCTCTGTTTAGATAATCGTTAAACGGCTTCATAATGCGGAATAACTTAGTCGCTTCTGCTACAAATGCCTCTGCATCCGCCAACGCTTCATCTACAACCGGATATTCCAGATACCAGCTTTTAAACTTTAAGTATTCTGCCTGTGGATGTTCCTTGTCATACCCGGCAGGAACGTTTTTCAGTGATGTGCCCTGTACTCTAAAATGCTTTTGAAATTCCGGCGCATGAATAATCTCTTCAAACTCCTCGCCGTGTTCCGTGATATAGTCGCGGATCATCGCCGTTGCGTCTCTGAACATGTCTGCAAACAGTCCGCCGCCGAGGAAAGACTGGTCTCCCGGTTTGATCATCAGATAATATCCGACCGGAACAGGCAGTTTGCCTTTTGAGGCGATATGTGCGCGGAATGAAGGATTGTACGGAGACTTATCATGACTGAATCGGGTATCCCTCACTAGTTTGAAGGTAAGCTCCTTGGGCTGGTTATGAAGAATGCTTGTGTCAAACTCTCCTATACGCAGAATGAGCGTCTGAATTAGTTCCTCGAACTGTGTGTTTGCTTCTTTGTTTTTCGCTTTGTGTGCGTGATACCATTCCCGGTTATTATGTTCGCTTAAATCGGTCAGGTACTTTAAAATCAGTTTCATGTCCATTGCTCATCCCTCCTATGCATTTCCCACAACCGAAAAGGATGGGCCATTCAGGAAATCCTCGATGAACTTTTTTAGGCTTTCCGGAGACTGATAGGTTTTGCAGAAAGAAAATTCATGGGAAATTCCATCAATCTCCTCCATTGCTTCCTTAAAATTCGTCATCTCTTTTGGTACAGCAGTGGTAAAGTCCAGCTGTGCTGGGTTGATTCTGCGATTCTGTATGGCATAATTAACCCTATCTGCACAGTGGCATGTCCCATCACCATATTCGCCGCAGTATTCCTTTAAAAAATCTCCCACTTTTTTGCGGATTCTTGACAGGCGCTGGCGGTATGCCTCCGGTGTGATGCCCAGTATGTCCCCAGCGATTCTGCTGTCTACCTTAAACATCGTGCCTAAGATAAAGATGCAGCGGCTTTCTGCATCCAAACACTGGAGCATTACATTGGTGCAGGAAAGCTTGAGCTCCTCCGCCAAAATCGACTGCTCCACATTCTGAGTCAGATCCGGTACATCACCGATTTTTGCGTTTTTGATATCGTCCCCATAAAACTCAAAGCTGAGGGGGAACTTGGCAAACATATGCTTTTGGTAGTTCTTCAGATGGTTGGTCGCAATGCTGAACACCCATGTTGAGAACGAACTCTCGCCCTTAAAGGAAGATAGGTGGGTGATGACTTTCAGCAGGATATCCTGTGTTGCATCCTCCGCATCATGGAAAGTTCCAAGCATACGCAGGGAAAGGTTAAACACCAGATCCTGTATGCCAAGCACAATGCTCTCAAGGGACTTTTTATCCCCAGATGTCGCTTTTTGGACCAAATCCAATAATTCTTCGTTCGTAAACTGATTCATGATTCCTCTTTTCTGAAGTGCTAATGGTATTTTATACGGAAACACATCTGGAAGCAATTGACTCCGAATATCAACCCCCGCGGCGCTTCAACGCAGGATTTTATCCGTATATATAATTAGACAACCCTTTCCCGTATGTGTGACAGGAAATTTTGTGTTTTTCAAAAAAACTACTATTTCCCCTCCAGCGCCTTTGTTCCCGCTATCAAAACCCGCAGTGAAATTTCAAAACTCTCCTCAATAGATACCGGATTCCCAAACGCATGGTTATTTACCAGTAAGGCGAAGCCTTCCAAGAATCCACGATATGTGCGTATTAGGTGTTCACTGTTTTTCTTTGATATATTGAGCATGGTGAAAGCTTTATATATTATGGAAAACATCTCTTTCGTGACACTGTGCGTTTCCTCACTTTCAAATTTGTTGTACCAAAGCATCGCATTGAAAACGCCAGGATTTTCCGTTGCGTACTTATAAAACGCGCGGCAGGTTGCTTCTAACGCATCATACCCGCTGACACATACTGCCGCATCCGTCATAGCTTGGTCCATTTGCCTCCAGCCAAAGAGCATGATCTCCTTTTGCAGATCCTCTATCCCTCTAATGTGATTGTAAAGGGACGGAGGCTGAACATTTAAGTGTTCAGCGAGCAATTTCAATGTAATCTTATCATAACCGATTTCATTTGCCAGTTCAGCTGCTTTTCTTATCACTGTTTCCTTATCAAGACCTGCTCGTGCCATCCCACACCTCTAAAACTATTCATACTCACATTATAACTAATTCGAATAGTTTTGTCAAGATGCACCATCTTCATTAGACTTCCATTCTTTCAACTTTCTGCACCATATTAAATGACAGCAGGAGTCCAATCACTAATATTACAACCGAAAGATAAAACACCGTTGTAAAGCTCTGATTGATGTCTGCTGCCAGATTCACCAACAGCATACTGAGCAAAATCGCACTGATCACGGTCATTGAATTGGATTTTCTTATGAATCCAATCCGTAGAGAGCACAGGGCAATCCCATCCGTAAGGCTTGCCAGTACCAGAGCATTCCGAAAAACTAAAGCAATATCTATAAGCTGCAAATTTTCGTCCACCAGTGAGAATATATGACCTGTGAGAGCAAATACGATAAAGCCGCCTTCCCGGCGCCGTTGGCTCCAAGAAGTCCATAAATCGTACCACGTTCCACGTTCAAATTCAGATTTCGCAATACCTCTTTTCCATCAAAGGTTTTGATTACCTCATGAACTTGTATCATCTCGTTTCCTCCTGCGTCTCTTGTAATTCTTTCTCACAGAACGGCTTTGCATCCAACTTTGTCTTACAGCCAAGCCGTTTGGCAAAATATCGCATCGCAAACCTTTGCACATACCGAAGTGGGCCATTCGACATGCGTATCTGTTCCTCCGAAAGATATTCCGGTATGGAGAATGCTTCTATGGTCTCCCGCCGGAAAGCGCCGTTTTCTCCAAACTGACGTCCAATCTCAATAAATGGCTGCAACAGCTTTGCTTCCATTTTCTTCCCCAACAGACTGAGACCGAACATATCTCCTTTGATAAATGTCCCGCCATACCCACAGCCCAGCTGCGCCGGCAGTGTCTTTAAGAATTCCTCGCAGCATCGCCCCTGCGATACTTCCGGAAATCCGCAGAAGGAAGGAAATTCGGGTTCCCGGTCGTTCCTTTGCAGATAGGCTCGCTAAAAACTCCAGCATGATCCCAGGCACGTTCTCTACATAGAGCGGCAAGGCAAACAGGATATTCTCATTTTCTTCAAAAGCTGTCTTTGCACTCTTCCACTGCTTTCGGTCTGAGAGATACCAAACCTCTGATGTATTTCCACCGTTATGCAAGCCCTCACAAAAGACAGAAATGATTTTCGCTGTATTGCTTTTAGACCGTGTACGGGCAGTGCCGCTGATTATTACGAAATGCATGCGCACACCTCCTCCAATGCTTCAATGGGAAATGCACCCAGACTGATTCCGTGAAAGTTCAGGCAAAACCGGCTCATCCAGTGTGCCAAATAATTCTGGTTTCCCTTACCTGCATACAAAAGCCCGAACCGGAATTCTTTATTATACCGGGGGACATGGCGTGTCTGCCCGTTTTCAATTCTCGTATACATGGTCGCCATGGGTAGTATCCGGTCTATTACATGTTTCATTTTATAGTCAATGAATCCCAGCGCCGTGTCAGAAATGAATAAGGTAACATCATATTGCAGGTAAGCCTTCAGAATTTGTTCGTAATCGTCTTTGACAGCGCAAATTCCAGGTGTTTTTAACCAACAGGCATTGCACCCAATACAAGGCGTTATCCGCATATCTTCCGTATAAAATGTCGTACACTCCGATGCCTTTTCTGTAAGGCGGCAGATTGCCTTTTCCGCCGCTGGGTGATCCTTGGGCAATGTATTGATAATTAGAAGCCGCATTCTTTTTCTCCTTTCAGCTCCATATGGCCGAAGAAACAAAAATACCGGCCTTACAAATAATACTGTAAGGCCGGTGGGAACCCCCAAGTCAAGAGGGAAGTGCAATTTATTTTTATTCTTATTTCAAAGGAACCCATACTTCGTAAATGTGTTGATCCGCATCCTCATTCAGTATGGCCATACGGACAAAGATATACACCATACCGCGAAACGCTGCCTGATTTTTTTTTGCCCATGCATGGCAAAGAGAAAACATTTTTTCAGGAACCGAAGTGTCATTGTTATCTGCAAGCAATGTAGTATAAAGGCATTTCCCGTGCTCCAGATAAATATTCTGCTTCTCATGTTCTGCTTTTCCGGCGGGCATTACTACATACATTTCAGAGCCTTTGTAACCTGTTTCATCAAAAGTAAGCGTCCGGACCAAGCTTGAAAGAATATCCTCGTTCTCTACGTTGAGAAACCGCAGCACTTTATCCCTATACTCTCCAAAGGACGCTACAGAAGGAAACCGCTCCGCTACATAATATGGCGGCAACTCCCGGATCTCAAGCTTACCGATATTCTCCGAAATTTCTTCATAGAATCGCTGTGTCTCCTTCAGACGCTTCTGCATCTGGAAAAGCCGGTCGATCTGCTCCTGTAGGCTGTCTGACTGTTGCTGAAGTTTTATGGCATATTCCTCTGGCTTCGCTTCCAGCATCCCTCTGATGGCAACCGATGAAAAACCCCGTTTTTTATAGAAAGCAATCGCCATCAGACGGGACATGTCAAACAGGTCAAATTCACGGTATCTGCTATACTGCCCCCTTTTCGGCTTAATGAGTCCGATTTCCTCATAATACCGCAGGGTTTCACGGGTAAGACCCAAATGCTCAAAAATATCTTTCGTATGATAAACCGCCGATTCCGCGACATCTGGGGCGAGCGTGTTTCCAACTATCCGATCTTCTTTCGCTTTGATAGTATCTCTTGAATAACGCCTATCCAGAGGTTTTGGGGAATCCGCCGGAACAAACCAGGTCTTTCCTTTCTTTACAGCGCCCTCTATCCTTCCGGACTCACAATAATAAGCAACCATCCGGCTGGACACTTTCCATTTGTCTGCAATCTCTGCAGCAGTGAGATAATCCATTTCCATCCCTCCTGCATCTAGTATACTTCAGATACCTGAAATATACAAGAAGGCAGCTATGGATTTATCGAGATATCATCAGCTTTGCATCATTGGTTTTTTGATTTTATCTGTATCATCCCAAACTGGCAATACAGTTTCATATTCCCACTCTACTTTTCGCGTTCACACTCCCCACAACATTTATAGAGAAGGAACAAAATATCCTGTTTTGATAAGCCCAATGCCGTGAGTCCTGAAATCAACTGATTCAGGGCAATATGTGCTTCCTTTCTGCGTTTATTTTCAATAAGCGCAGAATCATCCTTTACTTGAAATCCAAATGTACCCTTACAGGTAATCAAACCATCCTGTATTAAAGGTTCAAGTGACCGTCGAACGGTAGCAGGATTATACTTTTCTTGCTTTGCCAGAATACGAATGGAGGGCAGCATCTCTCCTGGTTTATAATACCCACACAAAATGCGGTATCTCAATTTCTTTGAGAATGTTAGGTATGTATATCTCTCACTCATTTGCTACCCTTTCTTTTACGAAAAAGTTGGATATAGGCTGAGTATGGTATCACAGTTCCCAGGAGAAGAAACCACTTATTTACAATCAAATCTGTCTCTCCCTGTGCATTGAACTGAATCATAAATTTTCGTATTTGTCACACCAGCGAATAATCCGAACTATGATTCTATAAATACAATAAATAAGAATTACGAAAATGCATGTGGGTATCAGTAATATCCCTATACAGATACCGCCGATACCCATTACGGCATATACTACAAAATTTCTGCGTCTCTTAGCTTTCCACATCTTTTACCGTCAGTTCAAGGCTTCCGCTGAAATTTTCACCTTTCAGAACGATATAATTATCACCGGATGAAATCGTGTATTCTTTCGTATCTTCTGAACTGATATTTGCAACTGAATACGCATCGCTGCCGGCGATCCAATTCAGCTCCGCCGTTCCATCCTCTATGGTAAGTTTATAGGTTACTTGCAGGTGATTGCCGTTTTCACGATTCAAAGCCGTTCCGCCGAAAATGAACTCTTTTCCGTTAAATCTGTCATAAGCAGCCACATAGGTACCTGTATAGGCGTCAACGCCTTCGTCTTTCTCACCCTGCAAATCTTTTTCTTTTGTCAATGCGTGTTTGCTGAAAGACTGAATCCATCTATCCCAACCGTCAATTAGATTATCTTTCAAATTGCCTTTATCGTGGTTAGAGCCGCACCCCGAAAAGCAACCGACGATGCTCAAAACTAAAAGGACAGATACGATTATTTTGATTTTCTTCATATCGACTCCATCACATAAAATGCGTGTTGATCATCATTCCCAAGAATACGACACCAGCAACTGCATAAAGACTGTTTACAATCAAGCAGACTTTCATCAAATTATTTTGAGCTTTTGCTTTGATATACGAAATAATGGTAAATACTCCGCTGAAAATCATAAATGCAGCATAACAAGCAATCATAATTTCAGCGGCAGGCGATTCCAATGCCCAATCAAAAGTTCTAAGCGGGAGAATTGTCCACGGGATAAAAAGCATAATGGTGCTGACAGCAGTTAAAATTTTGTTTTTCATAATTTTCTCCAATCCGCCGCCCTATGGGCGGCATAAATACGAATGAAATTCTTCTGTGTTTCCGAAGGAAACAAAAATGGGGTGGGTCCCATTTTTAAGAAGAATTTACGCGTGAAACAACTCCGCTTCCATATAAGCGAATCTTACCTTTCACGCTATCTCCTTTCAGCCTGCCCGAAACGAAGGCAGGAAATGCCTAAACATAAGATTGTAATAAGGATGGCGACAGGCAGCCACGGTATGAGTTCGACCGGCGCCGTATCAAGATTTGCTGCAAGCTTTCCGTATTCCGATGTGATAACAAAAAACGGATACGACATTGGGTAGGCAAACCACGCCTTTGTATTGATGATCAATACCGAGGGCACAATCGAAGCCAAGCCGATTCCGATCGAAAAAATCGGCGTCTGAATACAAACCGACAGCATCCAGAAAAATGCAATCATCGGTATGGCGGACAGAAATATCAAGCTGATCTCTTTCAGAACAAACAAGGTTGGCAGAATAAAGTTATGATCCTGTGTTCCCGAACTGATGGCGGCGCTGATATAGTACACACCCGTCATCATTAAGATTTGTACTGCCGCCAGCGTTAGCAATACAACAAATTTGGCTATACAGAGTTTTGCTGTACTGATCGGCAGGGAAAGCATTTTCAAAATGCCCTTGTTTGCTCTTTCAGTTTGACTTAAAAGAACTGTCCCAACTACCATACTTGCAGGAAACATAAACCACGCCATTCCCATAAAGCCTTGAATAAAGAAATTGTTTTCCGGCGAAATCCCCTCCGCCTGCATACCAAAATTCATTTTGGCATTTAAGATAGACGGTATCCAAAGAATAACGGCAGCCACAGCCAAAATGAAAAGGATTTTAGATCGGCGTATCTTTTTGAATTCCACGCCGACAAGGGTTAAAAAATTCATTCAAACGACCTCCTTACCTTTACAAATATGAGCTGTGCCAAACCACAAACAGCAAGCTCTGCGATTGCTCCGCAGATATAGTGCGCTGACTGCGTTATATCTGTACCCGCAAATATCTGAAAAGGCATGGCAAAGGGAAAAAGCGAAAGGGCAAAGTTCGCCTCTGGCAGTATCGTTGCGGTAAATACGCATACTACGCCGATTCCAAGGGATACCCACATATTCTTACAGGCTTCCGAAATAAGAAGCGACAGGATAATGCAGGGTAACATCAGTAAAAACGAATACCCGAAACATTTGCACAGTTCACCAAAAAAGCTGCTTCCGATTTCAAACCAATGATAGGAACAGAATGTGACTGCTCCTGCCTGGATGACAAGCACAAAAAGACTCATAAAAACCGTTAAAACCGCTTTGCTAAAGAAAATAGAGCTTTCCCGAATGGGCAGGGACTTCATTTTCTGCATAGCGTTGTCGGCGTATTCCGTATGATATAAAAGGCAGGTTCCGGCTACTACAAGCAGCACATTTAGCATTGTCATCATCTGCCAATTTGCACCAAGCAAAATTTGTATCGGACTGCCCGGCTGGTTCAGATACATTTCCGAACGGACTACCATATTGATAACAGGAACAGCCGCCGCTAAAATACCGCCACCGATGAATGCAGGTAAAAAACCAGTTCGCTTTACCTTTTTACATTCCAAAGAAACACTCATCGCACCGCCCCCCTTTGCCTGTTGTCAGCATCAATCAAGGCGAGGAATGTATCCTCCAGATTGTCCGTAGGGTAGCCTTTTGATGCTGCGCCGGATTTAAGCTGGTCGAGCGTTCCTTCAAACAGCAAATGACCGTGATTCAGGATACCAATAATATCCGCCATCAGTTCTATTTCGGACAGCAAATGCGACGATACCAAAACGGTACAATCAAATTTTTCCGGCAAGGAACGGATCAGCGTTCGGATTTCGTGAATACCCACAGGATCCAGTCCGTTTGTAGGCTCGTCTAAAATTAAGATCGGCGGCTTTCCGATTAAAGCGCTTGCAAGACCTAATCTCTGCTTCATTCCAAGAGAATACTTTTTTGCAAGCCGCTTCCTCCACTGCGTCAGTCCCACGATTTCAAGAGCTTCCGCTACGGAGGATTTGGGAAGTCCCAATATTTTACGGATAATTTCGAGATTTTCTTCGCCGCTTAAATTCCCGTAGAAAGCGGGAGCTTCAATAAACGAGCCGATTTCTTTCAGAATCTGCACCCTGTTATCGGGATACTTCTTCCCGTCAATCGTAAATGAGCCGCCGGTGGATTTGGTAAGCCCCAAAAACATTTTCATGGTAGTGGATTTTCCCGCACCGTTTGGACCGAGAAAGCCATAGACAGCGCCTTTCGGAATATGCAGATTGATACCCGAAACCGCTGTAAAATCAGCATATGATTTCGTTAAATTTTTCGTTTCAATGATATTCATTGTGTTTTGCTCCTTTCTTGTCACCGCAAGACTATTGTAACTTCCGAACCTTGTGCCAACCTTCTCGTGTCCTTACATTTACCTTACATTTCATCGCACAGTAGAAAATGACACATTTCTATGGTATAATTAGAAAGAATAATAAGGAGGAACAGAAAATGAGTACCTATTATAAACACACAAAAACAGAAACGGTCGAAGTGCCGTATTCTTTTCGCTGCGAACAGTGTCTAAAGGACAGCGGGCCGCTGCACGCGATAATTTCTGGAGCGCAGGCTGAAATGAACAGCAATTTTAAAAAGCTGGACGACAGGAAACAGCAGAAATTAGAGGATATGGCTCACACAAATCTTGTAAAAGCGGTAAAAGGCGCATACACAGACGCCACTGAAAAACAAACCTATTCCAAAGCTTTCAGGGATGAATGCCCCCATTGTCATAAGCCCCAATCATGGGCAGTCAGCGGTCTCAAGAAAGAGCGTTACAGCACGCCAATCGTCTGTCTGATTCTCGGCGTCATCTTAGGCATAGGATGTTACTTCTGTATCGAAACGGAAAACCGCTTAACCATCGCCCTCGCTGCGGCAGGGATTTGTCTGATATTGGCAGTCGGCAGTTTCATATTCAACAGCATAAAAATTGCCAATAAGCAGCGAAAGACCTCCGATTCACTTCAGAAGAACCTGCCGGTCATTGAATGGAACGCTGTGCAGCACATTCTGAATGAACAATAAGTTATGCATTTGGTCTGGCTGTCAAACACGAAAAAGATATATCCCTATCAATGAACACGCTTTGACAACGCTGCACAAGACTGAGGATTTCAAAAATGCGGGGGTACTTGCAAATGATCGAAACAGAAAGCCTTATTTTAGATAAAGCAAAGTTTTCTGACTGGGCAGAAATGTACTGCAATGTCTGGTCGCAGCCGGAAAGTGCAAGATATATGGACTGGAATATTACCGCCAGCGAAGAAGCTGCTAAAATAAGAATTGTAAAAACGATTGCGTTTCAGAAAGAGCATGACACCTATTTGGTTTATGAAAAATCAAGCGGTAAAGCGATTGGGTTTGCCGGCGTAGAGAAAACCGAACCTTACATTTATCAGGAAGCCGGAATATGTTTGGGACCCAATTATGTGGGAAAAGGATTTGGAAAACAGATTCTTCAGGGTTTGATTCAATATTGCAGGGAACAATTTGGCGCAAAAGAGTTTATCTATTCAACAAGGGATGAAAATACAGCTTCTAATCGCTTGGCAAAATCATTTGGCTTTTCGATCATTTCTTCGGAAGCTAAAACAGACGGTAAAGACGGTCATCGTTATAATCTCCTGCAATATAGCTTGAAACTGTAATTTTTCTGTTTGTTAGTGAGTTATTTAGAGCGATAAATCGGGATTTTTTTGCAGAGGTGACATTGTGAAAAAGGTAATTTTATATATTCATGGAAAAGGCGGAAGCCATTTGGAAGCGGAACAGTACAAGAAAAATTGTTCGGGTTTTAATATTATTGGTATAGACTACAATGACTATCTTCCATGGATTGTTCAGAATCAAATTCAAACGGCTTATGACAATGTGCATAAAAATTACGACCATATTTATGTGATTGCAAATAGTATTGGTGCTTATTTTGCAATGCACACATTACAGGCTTGTGATATTGAAAAGGCTTTATTTATTTCGCCTGTACTTGATATGGAAAGGCTTATATTGGATATGATGAGTTGGGCGAACGTATCAGAAACAGATTTGCATGAGAAAAGAGAAATTTCTACAGATTTTGGGGAAACACTGTCATGGGAATATTTATGTTTTGTTAGAGAGAACCCTATAACATGGAATGTTCCTACTGAAATTTTATATGCAGGAAACGATAACCTTGTATCTTACCAAACGATAAACAAGTTTATTAGCAATCATAATGCAAATCTAACAGTAATGGAAAATGGAGAGCATTGGTTTCATACAGACGAACAGCTTGCCTTTTTAGATGTTTGGATGAAAAAGTCGATACGATAACTTCCAGTTTATTGAATTATAGTTATATGAAAACGACCGTACACGAGCTTGTCGAAAAATGAACGGAACAATAACGGCAGACAGTGTGCCTCTAAATACAAGGTTGGCGTGATAGAATAACAGACCTGAAAGGAGGTAGCTTATGGACTATGATTACTTAAAGCAAAAACGCATTTTGCTGGTCGATGACGAGCAGGAGCTTTTGAGTTTGGTCGTATCCATCTTAAACGAGGACGGATTTCAAAATATCAAAACGGCAAAAACGGTAAGTGAAGCGATTACAGTTTCTGAAACCTACCAGCCTGAGTTTGCGATTCTTGATGTAATGCTCCCTGATGGAAATGGGTTTAATCTGATGGAGCGGCTTAAAAAAGCGTCTGATTATCCTGTGTTGTTTTTAACTGCCCGTGGCGAGGATGATGATAAGTTCCGTGGCTTTGGACTTGGTGCGGACGATTATATGGTAAAGCCGTTTTTGCCAAAGGAGCTTTTGTTCCGTGTAAACGCCATTCTCCGCAGGAGTTATAAAGCGGAAAATCCCCTTGTGAAGCTATGTGACAGCGAAATTGATTTTGCGCGTGCAGAGGTCATAAAGAACGGTGAGCATATTTTGCTTACGGCAAAGGAACATGACATCCTCGCAGCTTTATATCGGAACGCAGGGCGAATTGTTACGATTGACGCTCTGTGCGAAGCGGCATGGGACGATAATCCTTTTGGCTATGAAAATTCGCTGATGGCACATATCCGCCGTATCCGGGAAAAAATTGAAGCAAATCCCTCCCAGCCTGTTTCGCTGATAACGATGAAAGGACTTGGATATAAACTTGTTGTGGAGGACAAGTAATATGAAAAGCGTACCGAAACTCATCCGGCGTTTTGTCGGTATTATGCTCCTCACCTCATTGTTGCTTCTTATTTTGAATTTTACTTTATTGTGCATATATACGCTGAATCAAGCGCCGAACGGTTCTCCTTGGATTACGGCACAGGAAGTTGCCGATGCTCTGTCACAAAATGAAAACGGATATATTTTAGGTGAAGATACGGCGCTTGAACTTCAAAATACAGATGTGTGGGCGATATTTATTGACAACAGGGCAATGAAAGTAGTATGGCAGACGGAGAATCTTCCTGAAACTGTCCCTATGTCCTACACCGCTTCGGATATAGCGAGCCTGACCCGCGGCTATATCGACGGGTATCCCACATTTACAGGAGAAGCCGAAAACGGACTTGTGGTACTCGGCTATCCGAAAGACAGCTTTTGGAAGCATATGTGGCCGAGTTGGGATTACGATTTCATCGCCAACTTGCCCAAAACGATTCTTTCCGTTTTAGCAATCAATATAGCCTTAATTTTTACCATCTATATGATTGCCAATTCCAAGCTGTTAAAATCTGTGAAACCCATTGTCAGCGGAATACAGGCTTTGTCTGCAAACGAAGAAATCCATATCCGAGAAAAAGGGCTTTTGTCCGAGCTTGCGATAAACATTAACAAGACCTCAGATATTTTGCAAACGCAAAGCAGACAGCTCCGCAAAAGAGAAACCGCAAGAGCAAATTGGATTGCAGGGGTATCCCACGACATACGAACCCCTTTATCAATGGTAATGGGTTATGCCGGACAGTTGGAAAACGATGTGCAGCTATCAGAAGATAACCGTCAAAAAGCTACGGTTATTGTACGGCAAAGTAAACGAATGCGAAACCTGATCAACGACCTGAACCTTGCGTCCAAGTTGGAATATAATATGCAGCCGCTAAGTCCTGCAAGGCAAAATCTGATCGCTGTAATCCGTCAGGTAGTAGTTGATTTCATCAATATGAATATTGATGAAAAGTACACGATTGAATGGCAAACGGATGAAGCGTTGACTTCCTGTACCGTAAATGTTGACAAAGACTTAATGAAAAGAGCAGTAAGTAATCTGATTCAAAACAGCATAAATCATAACGAGCAGGGATGTCATATCTTTGTTCGCGTTAAGGTTGAAAATAATGTTTGTATTGTCGTTGTTTCCGATGACGGTGTGGGTGCAACAGATGAACAGATTGAAAAATTGAACAACACGCCGCATTATATGGTGTGCGACGAAAAAACAACCGAACAGCGCCACGGTTTGGGGCTGCTCATTGTCAAACAAATCATATTTGCACACAGCGGAAAAATGCTGATAAAGCATAGCGAATACGGCGGCTTTGAAGTCGATCTGAGCTTGCCGATGACTATGTAAGGCAAAAGAGAAAATATGTAAAGCCCTGATATCCACATCAAATTGTGGAGTATCAGGGCTTTTGAGTATTCATGCTTTCTGAACGGGCAGTGATCATCTGATTCTCACTGCGAATATTTTACGCCATCCGCTTACGGAGTCTTTGATAGAATAACGCTGCTGCAATCATCAGAATTCCTACAACGAACAGCCACAGCTTTGCTGTGTAGCTGCCTGTAATCATCGAGAACAGATAAAAGCTTCCCAGTTTTGGTCCCATACCGATGTTGAGCGCATAGTACAGCAGCGGCGGCATGTATCCGATGACTGTATTTCCTGTCAGCGCCGAGGTCAACATACCCATGGAACCTAAGAACAAGGCGTCTGCTATTGTTCCAAGCGCCAACACCGGAGCGACATCGCAGCTTTGCAGTTTCATAGATACGGTAAATACACAAATCAGCAATGCAACAATCCCCGCCGAATACACCGTTCGTATCAGGTGAACCTTTGCTGTGCTGCAATACTTGGAAGATACCAGGTCATCAATTTCCTCGTTCTGCTCCGGCTGAAATACTGACGTCAGCAGTACAACACCAATCAGAGAAACAAACATCTCCAGCGGCATGGCAGCGGAATTTCGATCCAGATTAGCTGTACCGATAAATAACGGAGTGACAAGGCATACGAGAACAGCCACCGCAATGGACAAAAGCGCATTATGCCTGAGATTGATTTTTGCGATCTCTAATACTGGAAACCGCTTTTTTGAAGATTGCATTTCCACCGAATTTCCCCTTTCTTTTTGCTTCGTAGATTAGAATTGTGAGTAGGATGAGCGCTAGGGCGATTCCCGCCATCAGCAGCCTGTTCTGCACAAGGTTCCCAAAGTGATCCAGATAATCCTGGGTACGGAACAGGGAATCTGCGCCTACATTGTGGCGGGGTGCCAGACGAAACAGGGCATACCCCGAAGGAACATTTTTAATTCCCAGATTCACATCGAACATCCACCAAAGCCCCTGTACTGCAACGGCAATGGGTGTGCCGGTCAGTTCCGTCAAGAACATACCGATAGCTGTGGAAATCATCACGCTTGGCAGCAGCCAGCCGAAATCGTACTTGAGAGGAGCCAGGTAATCCAGCTGCATCCCGTGATAGCTACTCCAGATCATCATGTTTGACAGATAAGACAAGATAATAACGGGAGCCATAGCTGCTATCACAATCGCCAGATACCGGATAAAGGTAAGCTTGGCAGCGGAGGTTTTCTTTGTGTAAATAAGCGCCTCCATTTTGGCACGTTGATCCTTCATACTCAGAATGACTGCCAGAAACACGGGCAGGATTGACAGCACCATAACGCCTGCATAATCGGAGAACAAACGGGCATAGCCGCCGGTCACTTTATCAGAACTAACAGCAAGGTCGTATCTTTCTTTTGCCTCTTCATAGGTCAGGGGAACCGCCCCGTACCCAATCAGGGAATCCGCTGCATAGTTGGAACCACCGCCCAGAAGATCATCCGCCTGCCCCATCAGCTCCTTGAACCGGGCATAGTCCATGTCATCACGGACTGCGAATGCCATTTTTTCCGGGCTGCTCTGCTGTTTCTCATCTGAGCCGATGGTAAAGCCGCCGTTCCCGTCCTGCTGCATCCCATCCCCGCCAATCTGGAAAGTATAATTGTCAGAACCACTGGGCGTAATCCCGGCTACTTCCTGTAAGATTCTATCCTTATCATTCCCCATAATCTCAGAAAGGATTTCAGCCATTCTTTCCTGCTTGCCCTCGCTGAGCTTTACATGCTTGATAAATCCGATGGGATAGGTGGTATAGTTATTATTGCTAAACTCCGTGAACAAATCTCTCAGAGCCAACGGCATAATCTGTTCCACTATTTCCTCATGTTTATATCCGTAACTGCCACCCGGCTGTGGCTCTTCAAGGAGATCGTCTTGAAAGCGAAACACCCCCTGAGAGAACAAGCCAATCACAACCGCGGCAACAAAAATCAAGTAGGGAATGGATTTTACAATCTTTTTGATTTCCTGCAGCAACAGCATTACCACTCACCCCCGATTTCCCCCAAAATCTCACGAACGCCGCTGGTGTGCAGATACAGCATATATGCGTCCTCAATATTCGGCTCGCACGCCTTGGCGCCCTGCATCAAAGTATCTGCAATAAAGCGAATATGAACCTTGTTTCCCTGGGTGTGCATACTAGTGATGGAAAGCTGCCTTTTAAGCTCTGGAAGCTCCCGTTTGGAAGCGGTCATGATAAACACTTTGCCTTCTGCTTCCTGCAAAAGCGCATCCACTGTGCCATTGTAGATGACCCTACCCTCATTGATAATGGCGATATCCTCGCAGGTGGCTTCAATGTCCCCTACAATGTGGGTGGACAAAATCACAATCTTATCCTCCGCAATCTCAGACAGCAGATTTCGGAATCGGACGCGCTCCTCCGGATCCAACCCAGCAGTGGGTTCGTCAACAATCAGCACTTTGGGATTGTTGAGCAGCGCCTGTGCGATTCCAAGGCGCCGTTTCATGCCGCCGGAAAGGGCCTTCACCTTTTTGTCCCGGTGCTCTGTCAGATTCACTTTTTTCAGGAGTGCCTCAATCCGTTCTTTTCTCTCGGTACCGCTGAGTCCTGACAGGATTGCAAGATATTCCATGGCTTCCCCCACCTTCATGGATGGGTACATGGAAAACTCCTGGGGCAGATATCCGATGATTCTGCGGATCTCTTTGGCGTTCTCTATGGGGACGCCGCATACCGTAATTTCTCCATCTTTCTTTTGCAGCAGTGTGGCCAGCGTCTTCATCAGGGTGGTTTTACCTGCTCCATTGCGTCCCAGCAGGCCGAACATGCCCTGTTTGATAGAAAGATTTACATCAAAAAGCGCCTGCTTCTTTCCGTAAAATTTATTCAATCCTTTGATTTCTATAGAATTGTTCATTTGAATAAGCTCCTTTCTTCAGATGGGTTTCCCATCTGACAGGTATAGGATAAAAGGAGAATTTCAACTTTTTGTCTACTCGTCAAAAATATTTTGTGGAATAAATTGTCATTTCATATGCAAAACAGGCAGCCCCAATAATGGAAGCCGCCTGCTTAAGTAATCATATGAAACTGGATGAGATAACTGTACCTATACAAATCACTATCAAATCCCGATGCATAACCATTTCTGACTATGTATCAGGTAAACAAACATTTCCCGCGGAATAGATTAAGATCCATTTAATTCAAAAAGAACATCAGAATAATCCTTCACAAAGTACCGGATATTGGTTCTGCCTTTCTGAATGATCGTATGCCCCTCTGCCTCCAACTTCTCTTTTTGCGCCTCGACGCCGCCGGGATATTTGGAATTTAATTCCCCATTTGCTTTTAAGGTCCTCCAATAAGGCGTTTCATTCTCAGAACGCTGATAGCTCGCCCAAGCTGCAATCGACACAAAAATTCCTGCCGTTATCGGCTCTGTAAAATCCGCTTCATTGAGCTTTGCAAAGTAGTCACGAATCTTTCCAATCGTAATCACTTTTCCGTATGGGATTCTTTTCATTATCTTATCGTAATCAATTGGCGGCGCAAAGTACATTTTGTCCCCGCCATATTTTTCAATGCTCTTCTGATCTGTGATTGTCTGAATCTTTGGCATATCCTTATTGTCATGCAGCATAGCATTGAAGTCCTTTTTATCTTCATTGGCCATATCTGACACCTCCTGCCTTTATTTTAATCACTTTTACCAGTCCATGCAATGAGACTGTTTTACTTTTTTCAGAACTACTTGTCCTTAGTTTGGAAACATCACTGCCTGAACGCCGCAGTAACAACCGCCCCATCCTGATTGCTCAGCCGGATATATCCGCCATGCTTCTCGCAAAGAATCTTGCAGATATTCAGCCCCATACCGAAATGCTCGTTATCTGTTTCGCGCACCGTTTTGTAAAACGGCTTCGTGGCATTCTCCAAATCCTTTTTGGCAAATCCGGCTCCATCGTCGGAAACAGTAAGATACAAATACCCATCCTGCGACTCTGCCGTTACCACAATCTTATCCTTTGCAAACCGCACTGCGTTGGCAAGAAGATTTTCATATACCCGCATTACAATAGCGATATCTATATTCAAACCAGAATCCCAGTCTCTGGTAACTTCATAGGAAAACCCTTTCCCATTGCGTACAGCCTCTCCCGTTTCCTCTAATTGCCTACAAAGCGCCTCCAGCGTTATGGACTGCCGGACAATTTCAATATCCTCCAGCCGCTGCAGCTCTCCCATAGTCTGCACATACTCTTCCAGCCTTACGATGTGCCGGTGCATCATCTCTGAGGTATCACTCACTTTTTTCGCAGTCATTTGGGGCGCATATTGCCTCAAAAGCTCACTCTGTCCCTTCAGAACCGTCAGCGGTGTTCTAAGGTCATGAGAGAACGCTGCATTCAGCCGTTTGCGTTCCTCCATCTGCCGCCACATCTCCTCATTGCTCTCCTGTAATGCCTGCCGCATTTTCTCAAAGGAAGCGCACAGCTTTCCCAGTTCGTCCTCTTTATCGTAAGCAACTTTGAAATCTAAGTTGTTATCGGCAATCTGGCCGGCGGCATGATTCAGTATGGCGAGAGGCTTCTGCATATGCCGTTTGTAGAATAGAATACTGGTGGCGACAATACAAAAAATGAAACAAATTGGATAAACGCCGACGCTTAAAAAGCCAAGCATGTTATATACGGTTCGCTCTGTCGGTGTAAAATAGTCAAACATATTCAGCGGCATCTGATAGGTTATGCTTCCTTTTTTCTCGTTCTCGTCTATTCTACCAAATCCAATCACCATTTCAGGATCCGATACGCCAAATTGGACTTGATATTTCTTATAGTATCTGGATTGCCCCCACTGACAAAAGCTTGATAGAGCCAGGGATAACAGCAAAGCAGAAACAATACAGACGAGCATGGATGTAGTAAAAGCTGTCTTTATCGACTTCCTTTTGAAAAACTCTGCTATTTTGCCCATTTGTACCCCACTCCCCAAACCGTTTCCACATACGGTTTTATACCTGCGGCCGCAAGTTTCGCACGAATTCTGCGGACATGTTCAGCTACCACGGAAGATTCTCCTTCGCTGTCATAGCCCCAGACAAGTTCATAGATCCGCTCTTTGCTGAAAATCTGTCCCGGATGACCGGACAGAAGCTCTATAATATCAAACTCCTTCTTTGCAAAAGGAATTTCCTCGCCATCATAAAACAATCGTCTTTCCGTATAGTCAATCGCCAGCTTATCGGCAAGCTGCACTTTGGGAGTCTCCCCTCTGCGGCGTTCCCGCCTGATGTGTGCGGCAACCCTTGCACCAAGCTCATCCAATGAAAAGGGCTTCACAATGTAATCATCTCCTCCCAAACCGAAGCCTTTGACCTTATCGCTGTCCTCCACTCTGGCCGTCAAGAACAGAATCGGGCAGCTGACAAAATCCCGTATCCGAGCGCAAACCTCCAGACCGTCCACATCGGGCATATTAATATCCAACAAAATGAGATTCGGCTGCATTCCTGCCTTTTCAATCGCTTCCATTCCATTTGTCGCCGTCATTACGTCATAGTTGTTGTACATAAAGTAGTCCGCAAGAGTGGAAACGATATCCGCCTCATCATCTACAATTAAAATAGTGTCTCGCATTCTGCCCACCTCCCATTTCTGGCTTTCAGATTACGCCGCAATTTTCAACATTTTATCTACTATTTCCAATACAAAATGAATTAAAATATTTCTATCTGATCAAGTAGCTTTTTTAGTATAATCATTTGACCTACTGCAACCGTAACGCCCTTATCATATTCAGTATGTGCTTCATTCCATGTTCTTATATCATAAACAAGTTCTCGGCTATCCCACGAAGTAAAATTCAATTATCTCCCGGCGTAATGCTTTTGCCGTACAGCTGGAAATGCTAAAACTGCCGCAAGACACAGACAGGCTGCCACGGTTCCCACTATCTTCCAGTTCCAATTCTTAGACATAATGGATTACTCTCCTTATACAACTTTTGAAGCTAAATCTGACATTCAATTCAAAATTATTTTTTGCAGGGAACCCATACATTTCTAAGCGTTTAGGTATTCTTCAAGACAAATCCCCGCTTCATAGATTTCCTTGGCAGCCTCTTTCCCAACATAACGGTAATGCCAAGGCTCATAACTGATTCCCGTTATATCGCTCTTATCTGTTGGATAACGAAGAATGAAACCATATTTCCAGCTATTTTTCATCAGCCACTTCTGCACCTCTGTATTTTCCTGGCGTTCATCCAGTACCTGATTTGCTACATCAACAATATCCAATGCCAGCCCCAGTTGATGCTCACTTGTTCCCGGAACTGCTACAAGTTCGCCTGCCGCTGCTTCAGCATCTTTCTGAGAATATCCCTGAGCCAGATACTCGTCCACCTTGTTCTTGTAAAGCTTCTTTTGCTTGTCCATTGTTCGGTACGAGGAACAGATCAGGGGATTTAAGCCTGCTGCCCGGCAATCATCCATCATATCCTGTAAATCAGGATACGCTCGTTCATCAATAGCATGTCCGTTTTTTAGCTGTGTTAGGGAAGGGTTATGATTCTCCGGCAGAAGGTTCCGTTTGTTTACCAGAGTCAGATTCCATTGCGACTTATCGATATTGGAATTGGATCCCATACTGTCATGAGTCTTTTTTGTTTCTGAATCAGCATATGTACTTTCGCTACTCTTACTTATGTCTGAATCTGTGTACGCTACACTGGTTTCCGGTTCAGCTGCCAAGGTGGTACCGCTGTCTTTGCCCTGCAGCAAATCATCACCTTTGTGGAGCAGATTCTTTCCTGACACAGCAACAATCACTACGACACAGGTGATAAGCAGTCCAAAAAACATTACAGCAGGGAAGTGCATAGACTTTTTCTTTCTATTGTTATTTTGTTGATACATATTTTTATAAATCCTCTTTCCTTATTTTTCAAATTTAAGAAAGCAACGCAAACAGTGAAGATACTCTCCGCTGCTTGCCCTGCTTCCTCAAATCAGAATCATCCTGATGTCTGTATCCTTATGCGTCTTCCTGCATCTCTCCGGCACAACATTTATTGCGCACTGATTGTATCTACGATGGACATATCTCGGATTTTCTTGATAGGCCCTCTGATTGCCAGGATCACCGCAACTGCCACCACTGCAAGAATCACGGCAAACTCTGAAACAGGAACGCTCCAGGGATCTCCCCAGTGGAACCCAACCAGCTTGTCGAACAAAAACTTATTGCATAGCAAGCCTAGAATACCGCCGCAGATACAGCCAGTCACCGCATATGTGGAGGCTTCTGCCACAACCATTTTTACAAGCTGCTGGTTGCTTAATCCAATCGCCCGGAACGCACCGTACTGTTTCATCCTCGCCGCCACACTCATGGCAATACTGTTGATGATATTGAATATCGTAATCAATGCAATAAGAACCAAGAATCCATACACAAACAGGCCAAAGCAATAATAAGTTCCGCGCGTATTGCTGTTGCCCATGCGGTCATCCGAAAAGGTATAGGTTCCGCCCGCCATCTTACGGATTGCACTTACATCATTCTCTGTGGCGCCCTGTGCAAGCTGCATATCAATAATCGTATAATCGCTCTCCCCGGTCAGCTGCCGAAAAGTCTCTTCTGAGCAGATAAGTTTTCCCACGTCCGCCCTGTTATTAAATGGGCAATCCGAAACCATACCGACAATTTCAATATCGGATGTCTTTTCTCCCATATGCAGGGTGACGGTATCTCCCACCTGGATTGTGTTCTGCGCTTCAAAAACCACCAGAGCCGTGCCAGTTTGATTCTCGGCTGTTTCCAGGCTGCCGGACAGTTTGTAGTTTTTTGCCCAGTCAAACTGCTTTTCCTCATAAGTAATGAGATCAACCGTCTTCGTTTCTCCATTTACAACAATGGGAACATTATAAGCAAACATGCGTCCATACACACTGTCTACTGCCGGATTGCCGGAAAGCTCTTCGATCAAGTCATTCCTGACAGAACAGGTCTGGTCCGGGCTGATGATTGACAGATCCGCTGTCCACGGATGCAGGGGCGTCAGCGTGTGTTTCATAAAATCAATCGTCACCGAAAAAGACAGGAAAAGTATAATACTCAACGAGAACGAGCCCACCATCAGCACAAAATTCTTTTTACTTGATTTCGCATGATGGATGCCAAGGGAAGTGTCCACCTTAAAAAGCTTGGTATTGGCTGCCCTGCGAACAGGCTGCAAATCATTCGCATTCCCTGACACCGCTGCCAGCGGGGAAGACTTCGAGGCCTTTTTTGCCGGTGATCTTGCGGCAAGAAGCACTGTAAGAAGTCCGACGCAGATGCCGGCAATGATACTTGGAATGCTGATGCTGAAGATCGGCATTCCTCCAAAATAAGCCGGGCTAAGCCATTTTAAAACAAAGCACATAAGCCAAACCACTATTGTACCGGTAACTACACCGATGGGAATTGCCAATCGGCACCAATGGAGCGCTTCTTTACGTACCAGTCGCATCACCTGTTTTGGCGTTGCTCCCACGCAGCGCATCAATCCGAAAAATTCAATCCTCTGCGCTACGTTGCTGTTCAGGCTGCTGGTTATCATCAGAATGCCGGCACATAGTACCAGGATGAACAGGACTATCGCCGCACCGTATACCTGCATCATGAAAGCGCTGCTGCTTTGGCCCAGAAGCCCCAGCAGTTTTGTATTCTCAGAAACCTGGTCGTCAGTCAGAGAAAATGACGCCTTAATATCCTGGATTGTGTTTTGAATATGCCTCGTATTTGCAAACTGCACATAAAACATCGTATTGTAATCAGCTGCATTCCCATTCTTGACTTCTAGATGAATAGCGCGGAACCCCTCTGTATTCAAGAACACTCCAAAGGAATCTTCCCGCAGAAGATTTGCCGTACTTGTTGCAAAACCGGAAATTGTAAACGGCAATTCTTCACCGGAAGCAGTTTTGACAGTAATCTGGTCTCCCGTTTTTAAGCCCAGTGTCTCCTTTGCGTTATCGGATACCAGAGCTTCCTTCTCATTCTGTGGAAAAACGCCTTCCGAAAGGATATCAAAAATATCCTTTACCATAGCTTCATCGCTGCCGAAAATGGCCGCATCCTTATTGGATAAGGTATACCCCTGATCTCCGCGGAAGTTCAGGACTCCGTATGGCGAGACTGATTTGATATCCGGTCTGGCCGCCAAAACCGCTGCATCTTCATCAGTAATGTTCCGGATCCCAATATGCCAGTTTCCATTCTCAGACTGGGCCTGCAAAATCTGTCCCCGGATAAACATATCTGCCATACCGAAAATAGCCGTTACGAGAAACACCGAAAGGATAATGCAAAAAACAGACATCCGGCTCTGCTTTTTATGAACCTTAGCGGAAATGGGGACAAGATCAAGATAACCTTTCATTCGCATTCCCTCCCAAGTCCGTAAGCATTCCGTCTGTAACTCGCAAAACCCGGTCTACAGAAGCAGTCAAATTGCTATTATGGGTGATCATCAGAATTGTCTGCTGATAGCGGCGTGATGCCTGTGTCAGCAAATCCATCACATCCTGACTGTTTTTGCTGTCCAGATTTCCCGTCGGCTCATCCGCCAGGATCAGTTTGGGTCTTGTGATCAAGGCTCGTCCGATAGCCACCCTCTGCTGTTGACCGCCGGAAAGCTGGTGCGGCAAATGATTCCGGCGTTCTGTCAAGCCCAGCATGTCCAGTATTTCCTTTACATCCTGTGCATTGGGCTTACGGTAATCCAGCAGTATAGGAAAAATGATATTCTGTTCCACCGTCAGCTCCGAGACAAGCTGAAAAGACTGAAAGATAAAACCGATGTTCTTGCGCCGGAAAATGGTCCGTTCTTCTTCTTTCATGGTATGCAGATTGTGCCCTTCAATCATCACGCTGCCGGAGCTTGGAGCATCCAGCGCGCCAATGCAGTTGAGCAATGTGCTTTTTCCGGAACCGGATTCGCCCACAACCGCTGCAAATTCCCCCTTTTCCAAAGCAAAAGAGACATCCTTCAGTGCGTCTACCTGTGCTTCGCCCTTGCCATATGTTTTGCATAAATTTTGTACTTTTAATATTTCCATGATATCAGTACCTCCTGTAATTACAGAGTATAGCAAAGGAAGCTTACATTCAGGTGAATTTCAGCTTACAAGTCTGTAAGGAAGGAAATCGTAAAGGTTGTTCCTGCACCAAGTTCACTTTTTACCGAAATTACACCTTTCTGTCCCTCCACAATGGCTTTTGCAAGCGGGAGTCCTAATCCTACTCCTTGTGTATCCAACGATTTTTTACTGCGATAAAAGCGCTTAAAGATATGATATAAATCTTCCGGTAAAATGCCGCATCCGTTATCCTTAATTTGTATTCTGACCATTGCTGGGGACAGCGCCCATTGGATACGAACAATTCCTCCTGAGTCTGTATGATCCAGTGCGTTTTTTACGATATTCCCGATTGCCTCTCCCGTCCATTCCAGATCGCAGGAAACTGTCTGATTCCTGTCCCCCTCCAGGATGATTTCTTTGTTCTCCTGCTTTGCCCGCGCTTTCAGCTCATTTATGCCATGAGATACTACTTCATAAACCGAATTCTTCTGTTTATCGAACACAATACCTCCGGCATCCAGACGTGTGATTTTCAGCATCGCTTCAATTAACTGCTTTATACGTTTTAAGGAAACGCCCATCTTTGCAGAGAATGCCTTTACCGTATCCGGATTCTCCGGTTCACCCGCAATAATTTCCTGATACATGGTAAGCGCTGCCAGAGGTGTTTTCAGCTGATGGGATATATCAGAAATCGTACTCTTTAGAAATTCCTTTTCTTTCTGCCGTGCCTCACCTCTGGCCTGCAGCATTGTCGCAAACTGATCCATAGAAGAAAACATTTGATAAATCGTACCCTCATTGCTTTGAGGCAAATGGCATGAAAAATCCTCGGCTATATATTGCTGCATGATACTTTCTGCTTTCTGATATAACCGATCCCTTCTCCATAAAAACATAAAAACGCCGCCTATCAGAAACACTGATAACCAAGCGGTGGAAGATACCATATGTCTTCCAGCTTCCTTCCGAAATTCGGTAAACTCCGATAAGGTATTGGCTGTTGTATTTCCTGTTCTTCCAATTTTACTCAGATAGTCTGTTCCTCGTTCACCGCTTTCTGTATTGGCAACCGCTGCAGCGATTACATCTTCTGAGACTCCTTGTTCCAGTAATACGGATATCATTGTGTTTTCCCTTGTGTAAAGCATTTCTTTTGCAGAATCAATCTGAAGGGTAAACAGCCATGCGCCGCTCCCAAATAAAATGAGAAGAAAGAAAATGAGAAAGCAGCAAAAATACCGGATTTGTTTGTCCAGAAACAGCCTCATGGGGATACCTCCTTCCACTGGTATCCAAAGCCCCGGACTGTTATCAGATGCTCCGGCTGGGAGGGATTGCTTTCCACCTTTTCCCGAAGCCTTCGGACATAGACGGATAAGGTATTATCATCTACAAAACCACTATTGCTATCCCACAATTCATCCAAAATCTTCTCGCGTGTCATTATAAGACCTTCGTTTTTTACCAGAAGGCAGAGTAACCGGTATTCTGCGTTGGTCAGATCTAATGCTTTTCCGTTCAGCAGCACACGGCTGCCGAGCAAATCAATGGTGATATCCCCGCATTGAAGGGAAGTGGATTGCTCCTGACTGCATGTTCCTGACCGTCTAAGCTGCGCACGTATCCGGGAACAAAGTTCCCCAAGCATAAACGGTTTGGTAATATAATCATCTCCGCCTAAATCCAAACCGTGAATGATACTAACTTCCTGATCGGAAGCGGTCAGGAAGATAATCGGTATCTGCGTATTCTGCCGCCGGACCTTTTCACATACTTCAAACCCTGTTCCGTCCGGCAATGTGACGTCAAGCAGCAGCAGATCGTATTCACTTATGGCTGGCAGGGAAGCAATTGCCTCTTCCACGGTTCGCACAATGGTGACGTCATATCCCTCTTTTTTCAGGGAATACCTCAGTCCATCTACCAGACTCACATCATCCTCTAACAATAATATTTTACTCATTCTGGCATTCCTCCTTTCATACAAACCGTTCTTTCCGAAAGCAGAACCGTTCTGATGTCCTTATCCTTATGCGTCTTCCTTATTAATTTCATGTGGTTTTATCCTTTGCACAGTGAATCCACTCTACCGTCAAAGCCAAGTTCCCAGTAAATTGTTCACCAGCTAAGACAATGAAATTTTTGCCTGCATGTATCGTAAACTCGTAATCACCTTCATCCGAAACGTCTGTGAATACAATACTGCTTTGCCAGACTGTAGGATAAGCGAGTGATGATATTCATTTTTCATCGTTAGTTTTTTCTATGACGATTGATGAACCTTTTGATTTATCGCCATTCAGCCACTGCCATTGTTCAGACAGTTCTATTCTGTCATCACTTAAAATCTGTGGTACACTGTGACATTTCCCAATTCTTATCTGGTCGCTCAAATTAATATGCTGATAATAAAAATCTATTTCTCCATTCAAAGCAACCGTTCCAACTATACTTCCTTTTTTTATTTCTCCGCCATAGTAATCCGCCCATAAAATATTCTCATTTTGATGATATAAAAAAAGCGTTTGATTATCCACTTCACCATTTTCAGTATTCATCTTTGGTATAAAGCATTTTCCATCATAAAAAATATCTGTATTAGGAACTGCTATACGTTTTTCCATTACTTCATAAGCTAACCTTGCATTTTCATTGATAAATAATTCTTCATGCTTTAAAGTTTTATATCCCCTATGCTCATAGAAACAAGTTGCCGCAAGCGAAGCATCTAAGTAAATAATGGTGTGATTAAGAGATATTTCTTTTTCAAGACATTGCATAATATAACTGCCATATCCTTTTTTCTGAAAATCAGAAGTAACAAACAGTCTTGATATATGATTTTCCTTGCAACAGCCTGTTCCCACTAAACAATCACCTGATGATAAAACTCTAACAAAACCATTTTCTATATCTGTGGCAATGTTTTCCTTTGAATGAAGCCCCTGAAAAAATTCAACTACTTCTTGAGGATAATATAAAGGATAAATAGCGTTAATCGTGTTCTGTACCAATTGATAAATTTGTTCAAGGTTTTCTTTTTTTGCTATTTCGTATTTCACTAACACACCTCCATGAGCCAATCTTGTCCATGCATAGCTTAACTTGCAAATTTACTGCATTTATCAAGCTTTCCCTTGTAGAAAAATATGGACTAAGCTCTTTCGCTGTGGGACACAGTATGCCTATTTTTTTCATCCTATCCCGCCTATAGCGCCACCAAGAATAAATTCCTTTTGTTGCACCCTCATTCAAACTTTGCTGTTATACTGCCGGTCTGCAATATATGCCCTTCTGCTTTCTTCAAAAAACTGCGCTTTTTTGTGTTCACCTTTAGTTCCAGTGAACAATCGAGCGCATATAATGTAAACCGATAAGTATGCGTTTTCCCTTTCGGCGGTTTCGGTCCGGCGTAACGGTGAATGCCATAAGCGACACCTTGTTTTGCATTTCCCAGTGACGGTAATATTTTACTTGCGGGAATGGCTCCCGGTACTGTTTTTGCAGCAGGTATATTCCAAATCAGCCAATGGGTAAATCCTTTTATCGGATGGCTGAGATCTTCCAGCGTGATTGCCAATGTGTTGCATTGTTCAGACAAATTATGAATGATAAATTCCGGAGAACTGTCTTCTCCTCTTCCTGTATGTTCAGGAGGAAATATCCCGCCATTTTCTATTCCAAGGCACTCAAATTTTAAAATAGTATTATTATCTCCCATCCTTATTTCATTTCCTCTCTTTATACATCAAAATCTTCTGACTTAAAGTTGCTGTAATATCGCCCTTTTTCAGCAGTGAATTTTAAAACACAATAATCCGGATCTGTCACGCCCTGGGGATAATACATGGTATCACCTTCAAGCCAAATCATCTGCTTAGCTTCAGCATCCTCCAAAACCTCCATGGTACCGATCAGCATAACCCCACGGAAAAAGCGTTTATCGCAAAAATAAATGCTGGCATTTGGATTTTCCCGATATTGAGCTACCCGCATAGAAGACGTATTGGTCGTAAACCAGAATTCTTTTATTCCAACTCTTTTTCGGGGTGGCAGCATCGCTTTTATGTTTGGGAAACCTTCTTCAGAAATAGAGGCAATGAAAGATACGTTCTGCTTGTCAATTAAATTTCCTATTGTTTGTTCTGGATTTCTCATTTTGTTGGCTCCTTATATTATCATTACCTTGAGTTCTCCTAATTAAATTATCAGTATTTCTCTGTAAACTGTTTTATCTGTAACCAGCCAATAATCTTACAATTTTGCTATCGCTTTTTGAAGATCAGCAATATACCTGGCCTGTTGCTTTTTCAGATACCCCTTTACGAACAGATTCATAATCGGGTTCTTTACCTGGACTTCTTCTGTAAAAGTAATTTGCGTACCACCATCCCGGCTCTCAAACATGCCGCTCCAACGACCGCTCATGTTTTGATTTTCTATATCAAATCGGTATTCCCGGTATGGCTCTTTTGCGGTAATCTGAAAATGCGTCACAAACCCGGTCTTTGTATATTCATCAAACCGATTTTCGTCAATCATTTCAATTTTGGATAAATCACTCCGCCATTCATAGTTTTTGTTATCTGTAACAATGTCCCAGACTGTCTTGCAGTCGCAAGGGAACTGCGCTGTCACTGTTGAGCTTTTCACTGGATATTCCCCCATTCTATTCTTAACAGTAGTCTTTCTGTTTCAATTACCATTATTGTCTCTCCTTAGATTCCGATTTTCCAGTAAGTCACATGACGTATCTTTCATAGCGGCATTGTTCAACAACTGTATCTCCCAATAAAGTTATTGCTTGCTGGGGACAGGAGCTAATGCAACGGTAGCACATGGTACAACGACTTCCAGCAGTCGCCTTACTGTTTTTTATGCCGAGATTTTCCATAGGACATAGACGGACGCATAGACCACACCCCGTACAAGCGTTGCTGATTTTCAGCTTATCGGAATAGTCTTTTGTTTTTCCATAACACCATAACCGCTGGCAGATCAATCCTGCTATCCTATCGTAAAAATACAATCCGTCTTTTGGGTATTTGCCTTGCTTCATTTTGCTCGCACAATTTTCAATTTTTCTGTCTGCTGCTTTAATGATCTCCCGATTTTTTTCAACGGACTTCTTTAACAGCTTCACATCACAAACGGAATCGGGCATTTGAATGTGTAAACCGCCAACGACTTTTGCTCCATACTTTTTCAATAATCGTGCGGAACAGCCTGCCCCATCTCCGCTAAATAATCCCATTGTAGCAATGCAAAACACCATCTTCCCCTTCCAAAGGTCAGAATGTTCCTTTATAAAATTTCTTACCATGACAGGGGCATTTGAAAATTGCACAGGATATGCCAAAACAATAAAGTCATGTTGTGCCAATAAATTTGCTGTTTCTTTTCCCTCAATCGGGATGACCTGTGCCGAGTGATCCAATAACTCCATCATTTTTTCGACACAGTGTTTGGTATTTCCTGTCCCACTAAAATATATGCCTACCATACTTTTTCCTCGAAACTATCTATTTGTTCTCTGCATCATTCCACTGTTTGAATACGACTATTTCCGCATCAGCTCCAAAGCCGCTGTACTCAGACACCATGAGATATTTCTCATCAGCAATGATCCCGTAGCACCTGTCGCTGTTCTTTTTATGCAGCTGATTCCCTAGATAAATTTTGTTATCATCCCAAAACTTTACGATCTGTCCGTTGGGAAGGGCATATTCGATGTTGGCAAAGGAACCTTTCAACGCATTCAGCTCTGTTACTTCTTCCATGTCTGGAATTTGCAGCGCATTGAACGCCGCAATCAGTTTCTCTTTCAATTTGATTAACGCAGTCTTGCCTTTTTTACAGCATTGTGCAACAAGGCATTCTGCTCCAAAGGGCCGTCCTCCCGTTCTCGCACACCCTTTGCAAGTGTCGCTTAATTCGCATTTCGTACAATCAATTCCACAAATGGATTTCATTCTGTTTCCCTCCGAAAATTCTCTTTTTTTACAACTTCTTTATCGGGAAAAACATATATCCTTTCCCGGTCTGAGGGCACGTAAAATCATGGACCGCCCCAGCTAATGCAATGTCATGCTCCTGCAAATATTGTACTATTTCCGGAAAAATGCCGTCATTTTCACGTTCCACGTAGATATACTCATAGCCGGGAACCACCCATTTTGTCCAGCCACCGGGAGCTTCTGCTCCATCGTTGCATTCCACCCCTGCAAGATAAAGCCCTTGATTGAAGTCTTCCCAAGGCTGGAAGGACCGGGAGAAATCAGACATTACACCCCATATTCCGATGATGTTCCCGTTTTCGTCTTTCTTTACCAGATGCGAAACTTCTCCAAAATGGGAATTGGCATCGTCCCATAGCTTTTGAATAAAGCCTGCGCCGTCTGTTGTTGCCCCCTCTTTTCCGATTACAACAAAGGACTCTTTTTTGCATTTTTCGATTTTCATTGAGTTGTCATTCCTTTCATTTAGTGTTTCAATCCGGCAGTAACATTCCAGATCTCCATTCAACTATATCATCAAGCTTTTTGCGTGGTCTTTCTTTAGGAAATTCATTAGGGTATCCAAATGCAATAGCTAAGGGAAGCTCTCGCTCCCATTTTCTTTCCAATCCTCAGTTAATCAGCTTTATTACATCCTGCAGGGTGACTAATGCCATCACACCCATCAATAACACAAACCCTACCGCGTTCACCGCTGCCTGGTATTTTTCTGGTACCTTGTGCTTGAACAGCAGCAATGCAACAACGTCCACCAGTAGGAAAAATATTCTCCCTCCATCCAGAGCTGGAATGGGCAACATATTCATTACCGCCAGGTTGATAGCAATCAGAGCCGCAAGAAAAGCAATATCCCGTGCAGCGCCGGACGCGGATTCAGAAGATGTTCCCACCTCTGTCATGATGGACATAATACCTACGGGGCCGCTGAGTTCCTTCACACTCACATTTCCATGTATCATCTGTATTATGCTGAACCACATTTGCTGCACAAAGTCCAGAGTCTGATAGCCGATAAAACGCAAATGCGTCAAAAAATCTGCCGGAACTTGCTTCGCCCCCACCTGCAGACCAAAACTATTCTGACGCTCTCCATAAGTCCCACGGTAGAGAGGCAGGTCTTCCAAGACGATTAACTCGCCGTTTCTTATGACCTCTATATCGATCCCCTGACCATCGTTAAAGCTTAAAAACATCGCCGCGTCCCCGCGGATGTAAGTTCGCCAGCCATCAATCCTATAGAAAACATCTCCAACCATCAGGCCATTCTCCCCTTCTAAAGGGAAACCCTCGCTGAACCCAGACACCTGATCTACATAAAAGCTGTTGGCTCCGGCAAAAAGAATAGCAATGATCACAATTCCTGTGAGAAGGTTCATGAAGGACCCACCAGCCAGAATTATGAATTTTTTCCAGAAGCCTTGACGGGCCAAGCATCGTTCATCCCCAGTATCCTCATCCTGCCCATCCAGAGCACAGAAACCACCAATAGGTAGAAGACGAATGGAATACTGGGTTTCTTCCGTTTCTTTATGCCAGATGCAGGGGCCCATACCGATGGCGAATTCATTGACCCTCACGCCGCAGAGCCTGGCTGCCAGAAAGTGACCTAACTCATGGATTGCTATTAAAAAACCAAAAATGAAGATTGCTGCTATAACAAAGACTACCTTCATAAAGAAAAAAGCTCCTTTCCAAATGTGTTGCTTTTCTTAGTAGATTATATTCCAACAATCTTCCGAACAGTATTTGCTGTTCGGATCGTCAGCTTGGTACTTATATTTGTGCTTGCAGTCTTTGGCCACCAATTTGTTTTCCGGTAATCCTTCCGGCTAAAGGACCAGAATACCGCCTCTTTGTAGCCCTGTATCTTTTCCAATTCTTCTTTCGGTTCTCCAATCTCGCCAAAAACATCAGCAAATGTGGTTGGTGGGATAATGAAAATCAGATTGTCATAGGTTGCCTTATCTTCGTTCCCCCACCAATCAGGTGCATAGGCTAAAATATCCTCAAGTGCCTCTTTTGATATGACGAAAACGGGAATGTCAAAGCCAAAAAACCTTTGTATCATTGTTTCAATCTGGTTTGTGAATCCCTCAATATTGCCTTCATCACTTGAAAAAATCACATTGCCGCTGTTCAGATATGTCCTGACTTCCGCAAAGCCTAATTCTTCAAAGCCTTTCTTCAATTCCGCCATTGGGACTTTATTTTTACCGCTTATATTAACACCACGCAAAAGCGCAATATATCTTTTCATTTCAATTTAGCACCTCACTTTTCCCTTGCTTTGTTATGATCCCTCACAGACTGTATTACAAGTCGCTCGCCTCTACCGTTCTCTTTTTACTTTTTGCATATTGAATTTGCCAGTATCATCATTACACCGCAGTCAAGCAAAGTAATTGCTCCGAAGACATACGCCATAGCAGCGGGAAGCGTATTTTGGCCAATCGCCATAATCAAAATGAGAAGCGTAATAACCAGCATCCCCATTCCCACAACCCGGCACAGTTTCTTTTCGTTATATTTTTCCCTCTTCTGTTGGCTGGCTGTATTATAACCGGCTATTAGATTCGATCCATGTCCAGTCAGTAAAAGGATTGTTATCAGGACAAATACAGCAAACACCACCCATATCATCCAATCTGGTCCGTTCGTTATGTCTTTTAACTTCATCCCGATTCTCCTTTCCCCAAAATAAACGCTCTATAGTTTTAATAGCTTATTATAACCGATTTTTATTTGCTCTGCTCAACATTTCAAGCCCATCTAATGATAGCTTTCCTTTCATCAGATGGGCTAAATTTCTCTATTCCTCTTTTATAGCTCCTGCTTTGAGAAGATATAACAGCTTAGTTTGAACATCACGGCAACCCATATAACGACGATCACCGGAGCGATACAAAGTAGCATCGGAATCATATCCTCCGTTAAGTCGATGCCCATTCCCACCAGCAGCTTATAAATCCCGTAGAAAATAGCGCTTGGAGCGATAAACGAGGCAAACATCAGCATACGCGCCCGCTCTGCACCGAATTTGAACACTAAGGGGATCGAAATACTGCCACAGATTGCCGTATACAGCAAACCAATTAGGCTCAACTGCAGAAGCGTCACGATTCCCTCTGTATTCAGCACGAGTTTATGAAGCAGGACGCCGCCGCCAGCCCCCAGCACAAGGCCTGCAATAGCGCCGCCAACCGCAAAAATCAGCAGAACGATAAACTTGGAGGCTACCAGATCTTTTCTTGACACCGGCATAATCATGGCATATCGCGGCCACTTGGACATATTATCAAAGGAAAATGTCGTGATAACCATCGTTCCGCAGATCACGCCGCTGGCAACCACATAGCTCTCTGTACCGGCAGAGGATATCAGTCCGACCGCCAAAATGACCAGAACCAAAAGCATAGACTTCATGTTATGTCCGATATTATATAGGTCTTTCAAAATCAAGCTTTTCATTTTGTTCTCTCTCCCTTCACATACAAAAGCAGAATATCGTCAATAGCGGCGTCATCCACCACGACATTTTTATACCTCCGCCTTGCTTTTTCTTTATCCGCTACCAGTACGTTCCGCTGGTAATCTTCTTTCCGATACGCAAGAATCTCCGATTTCTCAATTTCGTCAAAGGCAGCAGCTCCGCAGCGGATTATGCCGTACTGGTATAGGAGCTCATCCTTTGCCTTGCAGAACAGCACTTTTCCTTGGTGAATAAACGTAATAGAGTCCGCAACTTTCTCCAGGTCAGTGGTGATATGCGAAGAAATCAGAATGGAATGCTCCTCGTCCTGTACGAATTCCAGGAATACATCCAGTATATCATCCCGCATCACCGGATCAAGACCGTTGGTGGCCTCGTCTAATATCAACAGCTTCGGCTTATGGGAAAGCGCTACCGCAATACAGAGTTTCATCTTCATCCCTTTGGAGAAAGTCTTAATCTCTTTATCCACAGGAAGCTGAAAACGGTTCAGATATTCTCTATACAGGCGGTCATTCCACTGCTTATACGCTGTCTGCGAGATTTTTCCCACCTTGGCCGCTGTCAGCGTCTCGTAGAAATTGATTCCATCAAATACTACGCCGATATCTTCCTTCAGCTGCTTTGCAGAGGAGAGCTCCTGCCCCCAGAAGGTCACAGTTCCGTCATCCTTATGAATCAGATCCAGAATAGCATTGATTGTGGTACTCTTGCCGGCGCCGTTTTCACCGATCAGCCCCATAATCGTCCCTTTCGGAATCGAAAAGGTCACATGATCCAGTGTAAAATCCGCATATTGTTTCGTCAGGTTTCTGACTTCTAAAATGTTTTCCATCATCTATTCCTCCTCTTGATAGAACATTGTCAGCAAATCTATGGTTTTCCCCAACGAGATGCCGCTGGTTCGGGCAATTTCCGCCGCTTCCTGCAGATGTTCTTCCATCTGCCTCTGCCGCTCCTCCTGATAGAAATCCTTGTTGTTTGCCGTGATAAAGCTCCCTCGCCCCACCGTTGTTTCGATGAAGCCATCCCGCTGCAGGTCTTCATATGCCTTCTGTACGGATGTAACGCTTACATGAATGGATTTCGCCAATGCACGCATGGAGGGAATGGAATCACCAGTTTGCAGCTCACCGCTCATGACCTTCGCCTTAATCTGCGAAGTAATTTGCTCATAAATGGGCTGATCTTTATTGCTGCTAATGATTATTTCCACGCTGCGCCTCCTCTTATTGTTCTAATTGTATTGCTTGTATAGGTACATTATAACCAATTCATACACCAATGTCAAGAGGAAAGTTTTGAAAATAAGTAAGACCAGAAGGGAAACGTCCCCTCTGGCCTTAGTAATAGACACAACATCAATTTGATCTGCGCAGTCTCTTTCTGATTAATTAGGCGCAATGATATGCTGGTTCGGCTCTTCTTTCTGGTTCCCATCAGACGGGGCATTTGCGCCATCATCCACCGGTTCGTCTTCGCCCTGCGGGTATTCCTGACCATCTACCCATTCTGGTACAAGCTCATGAACGCCATGCCCCTGCACCTTGTGCTGGTCAGGATCCTCTGTTTGATTGCCGGGAGCTGAATTCTTCCGTACATCCTCGCCGTCATCAACAGGCTCGCTGATGGGCGGCGTGTATGTTTCACCGTCCACCCACTCCGGAACAAGCTCTTGTGCTCCCTGCTTCATCCCGGTCTGAGACTGTTTTCCACTCTGAGCGTCATTTTTATCTCCTGAATTGTTTCCACAGGCGGCAAAAGATAAAATCATGACTGCGGCCAAACCACAAAGTAACAATTTTTTCATGTTGGATTCCTCCGTTTCATTTATTGGATTATGGATATATTGGCGTCGCCTCTGATGATAGAAGCTACCACCTTTAATACCTCTTCCTGCTGAATCTGCCAGCCCACAACCAAATACCGGATTCCGCCCGATCGAAACTCTGCAGTATAGAGTTCCGGGACATTTCCTAATATGTGCTGGACTCCGAATGTTACATCTGTTCCGCTGATATCCGTTGTCTGCCGGTTTGTTTCTGGTTCCAGATACAAACACGTCGCAAGCTCTCCTACTTTGACTGCTTGTATGGAAATTCCTTTCACATAGCCAGTTTCCTTAAACAGCTCCGGAGAGCCATCCTCATAGTAGCCCGTATAGAATCCCAACGTTATCAGGTCGGATACAATCGCTCCATCCTTCGTATAAACTGGTTCTGCATGTTCATTATACGATGAGGCTGTTAACCCGGGCGGAACATATGCCGGCTGCAGTTCTTTTCCGTAATGCTCAGATATATCTGCCGCATTCCAGCTACGCACATCATATACATCTGGGTCATATCCGACATCGTTCTCGCCAATGCCGTTGATGGTGTTATAGTGTATCAGATCCATATCCAGCAGAAAAGCGTCAGACTCCTCCGGCACCATTTCAATTGGCCCAGGAGTCTGTGTGACTGGCGGTGCAGTTTCTTTCAAAAAGGAAATTCCGATTACCGTACCAATCAATAACACAAAACAGGCAGCGACACCGATATATTTGCTTACGAAGAATGGCCTGGATTTTTTTATCTGTTTTGTCTCGGCTTCTTGAATAAACTTCTCATCGACAAAGCTCATGCCAACCATCAGATCTTTTCCATTCATACGGTTACACCCTCCTTCCTTAAAAATTCCTTCAACTCATTTCTTGCACGGAACAAAGTTGTTTTCACCTTGCTTTCGCCTATACCGTACCTTTCCGAAATGCTGCGGACAGAATCGGTATACCAATAGCGCCGCATGAATATCAGCCGCTTTTCCTCTGTCAGACTGGAAAGGAATTTGTTTATAAGCTGTCCGATCTCCTCACCGGTTCTGTCTTCGTCTATCTCAGAAGAAGGATCCGGAATGCACAGCTCCATTTCGCTTGTCAGCGCAACCAGCTCGGCACTTCTTTTTTTCGCATTCTTCCAGTCCAGTTTCCCGAACGAAAGATACCGGCAGATCTTCGCGATATAGGCAAAGAAATAATCGGGCTTTTTCGGCGGAATGGTATTCCATGTTTCAAGGAATGTATCATTCACACTTTCTTCCGCATCCAAACGGCTGTTTAATATTTTCATCGCAAGCTGGTGGAGTCTTGCACCATACTTTATTTCAGTTTCCTTGATTGCCGCCTCGCTGCGCTCCCAAAATAGCTGTACGATTTCTTGATCCTCCATTGGAACCTCCTTTCTTCCATGTGTAGAGATAACCTCTCTCACCCTTTAAGTGGGATTTTATATCCTGTCGGTTACATACTCACATAAAATTTTTTGAATTAATTTCGAAAGGCGGAAATCCATTTCGGATTCCTGCCTGATATACTCTATACAGGTTGCTCTTTCAGCATCATCCTTATTGGCATTCTATTATTCCACAATCTATTATAGCCAATAAACGCCTGGGTTTCTCCTCCAAGAAACTTGAAGCTGCCGTTGTCAGATGGCATTACTATAACCTCATGCGTAAAAAGGCAGTCTGTTTTATTATCCAGGCACATAACATTCACTTTCAATGTTATTGACCCGTCTTTGTTTTCCGTTGCTTCTGTGATTTCCGGTATCACCGTTGGGTAATACACAATGTTGGAACAGTTAAGCTCCTGCCAGGGGTATGTGTCCTTTGTAGAATCATATAATGCTTTTTCCCTAAACTCAGACAGAGGAATATCAAAATAGGGAAGTATTGTATTTTCAAATACATCTGAGGGAATACAGCAATGGTAATAGGGCTCAGCCTCTTGCGCATAGTCCCTTGCATAAACATAATCATTGTGTTTCAATCTGTATAGCCATTCAAACAGATCGTTAAAGCACAAGTCCCCATAATCCGAAGTATCCCAATCACAGAGAAACAGATTTGCATTATGATAACCCACCGGAAAAATGTATTTCAAATTCAAGTCATACAGTTCTTTGTCTACTGGTTTTAGCCTTAATAATTTTGCTGCATCCCAGCCTGTGGTCGTGGGAATATCCTGATAATAAAAATCACCATTATAATTCATATCAAAATTTATAATTTTCCTTGCTGCTCAGGCTAGGCAACCTGCAGCTCCGTTCCGTCTGTCCCTTGCGGTCGTGCGAAAACGGGTATTACAGAGAAGCATAAAATACATGCCATAATCAACATCCACAGGATATGTTTCGAAAATTTAGTTTTCATAGTTATCTCCAAAAAAATAGGGACTGCCTGAAACAATCCCTGAAACATATTATATTTGATTTTCAAGTGTCTTTCCGCAGAATGTCCAGATATTCCATATATGCAAACACTCTGTTTCGGCTCGCATTATTAGTCTGCACCAGAATGGACGATTCTACAAAGCGGTTCACTGTAGCAGATACGGTGCTGTATGCCAGCCCGAGTTCGTCAGATGTTTTCCGGATATCAATAATCGGGTTTTGCTCCAGATAGGAAAACAGCCGGATGCCCGTCTTCGCTGCCCGTCCCATGCCGTTTATGATTTCTGCATTCTTCGCATGGAGCTTCGACAGTTCCAGTATGGTATCTGACGCATCCTCCGCCGATTCTTTTACGGCACGCAGGAAAAATTTGATCCACTGTTCATAATTATCTTTACTGCGCACCTCGCTCATCCGGTCGTAATACTCAATTCTGTTTTGTTTCAAATAGTATGAGATATACAAAGCCGGCGTCTGCAGAAGCTTTTTCTCCATCAGAAACAGGGTAATCATCAGACGTCCCACACGGCCATTCCCATCAAGGAACGGATGAATGGTCTCAAACTGATAATGAATCAGCGCCGCCTGAATCAGTACATCCAGTGTATCCTCCTCTGCATTCATGTATTTTTCCAGATCGGACATTGCCTGGATCATATCTTCCGGACATGGCGGGATATATCGTGCCGTTTTCAGTGTGCTTCCCGCCGCGCCAATCCAGTTCTGGGATATCCGGAATTCGCCGGGACTTTTTTCCTGCCCTCTCACACCCGCCATCAAAACGGCATGGGTTTCCTTAATCAGACGGTTGCAGAGCGGCAGGGTATCAAGCCGGTTCAAAGCGTACTCCGTTGCCTGGATATAATTCATAACATCCGCTACGTTCTGATTGGCATTTTTTTCAATCAGGGGATCCAGCACGTCTTCCAGTGTTGCCTGCGTACCCTCAATCTGGGAGGACAGCAAAGCTTCCTTGCGAACATACATGGACACAAACAGGTTCATATTCGGAATATAGGAAGACAGTGTATCCAGTCTGGCGATTGCCTTGGTCGCTCCTGTCAGGGCAGAAATCATTTCTGCATCCATCTCAATTTCCGGCGGCAGCGCTGACGGACGAAAGGATTTATACTCTGCTTCTCCGCTTAAATTACTGATAAGCACTCCTGCTTTTGCCATATCAAAGCACCTCCAAAGTTGAAATAACACATTTATTATACCGCTTTTATTTCGATTTGTCAATTGAACCGATGATAATAAATCATGTTATTATTGTTTTGTACGTTATCTCATATTATGTTCCCTTTCATTTACATTTTATTTTGATTTGAATGAAAAGAGCTGTATGCCGGATTTTTTGTCTGCCCGACATACAGCTCTTTTGCTATCTGTTGGTTTTTTGCGCTTTTTACGGCTGCGACAGGATTCGGACGCTTATATCCGACGCTGACTCTGTTTTCCGTCTCAATCGACTGCCCAATGGCAATCAGTTCTGGCCGGATAGCGTCTGACTGCTATTTCACAGGGACAGTTTCTTCATCTCGGTATCCAGCCAGTGCGTCGCCGAGCTGGGTCTTTCAAGCACTTTCGCTAGGCAGAAAACCATCAGCGGGTGCAGCTTGGAAAAAGAAATCTGCAAATAATAGCTATGGTAGTTTGTCATAAGGGAAGTGTCATCTTCATCCTCGACAGTAAGCTGCGTAAGAATCATTTTGCGGGTATGTGCAGCAATATCCCCGCGATGCTGCTGTTCGGCAGCACTTAGATCACAATGGTTCATAATAGTTTGCGTCTCCTTTCTCAAAAGTATAAAAGGCTTCCAAAGTCAAAACGGCACCGTACTTTCTATGCGTCCGATTCTTCAAATTTATACTGCTTTGCGGCAAGCCGCTCTGTTATGCTGCGGGGAAGGCAGAGAAAGCCATACCCTTTTACTAATTTACTAAGTATTTCCAGTTATTTACTCTTAAATCACTTCATGATATAATAAAAACGACCAGACAGGTCAGCTACTCCTATCTGGCCGTTTATGACAGGTATTCAATTATAAATATGTAACTACCGAAGCTGCTCCTCCTTTCGCTTACATTCTCATATCTGCGCAGATACGGTCTCCCATTCTTGGTCAATGAATTAGGATAACCACCAGAAACGCCCTATTTATCAGCCTTTCCTGTGTTTGTCCTTATTATAACTCACTCACATTCCTTGTACAATCCCCCCCGTTTTTTCCAAAAGCTTTGGATCGGTTATTTTTATAGTAAAGTTCTTTGTTTGTGAGTCACTGTTCTTTGGAATGGAAAGCTGTGCTGTATATTCTTGAATTGTATTGTCATCCAGTGTGCATCGAATTATTGCTTCGCCGTCATGGATTTTATCTTTTCCACCGATTTCAATAAGTGTGCCGGAATCCCGCAAATCAGTGATGTCGGAAAATACTCCAAAAACACCGCATTCTGTGTTGCAGGTTACTGTACCGGTTTTTCCGGAGGAAAAAAATCCATGCAGCTCTCCAGGGGAACCGGGGGTACCTCGATTGATGCCTGAAATGGATATATCCGTTACAATTCCGCGTTCTATTTTAAGGAGACTGCCTTCACTGTCGCAAATTCCATGTCCCAGTCCGCCAAATCCGCCGGCATAGGAACGGTAACATATATTATTTCCGAAACCGGCGGA
>BLMO01000157.1 GCA_011957885.1 Clostridiales bacterium | reverse complement strand
TGGAAACTGTGCGGGCTGAACGCGGCGTCCGCTTATCTACGGGAGGTGCTTGGTAATGTTTAAAATCGACAATATAGAATTTGATGTGGGCGTGACTGCTTTGTCCAGAAAATTTGCTGCACAGGATAGAGAAACTGCACGCAGCACAACAACGGGAACGGCGATCCGTTCTGTAATCGGATCTTTCTATCATTATACGGTGCAGCTGCAAACTTCGGCACTCAATCCAGAAACATACGATACACTTTACGAGATTCTCACCTCACCGGATGAATTTCATCTGTTTGAAATGCCATACGGTCAGGAAACGTATACCTTTGTAGGATACATAACCAGCGTATCAGATACACTGGGATTTATCCGGAATGATGAAAACTACTGGTTTGATTTATCTTTTGAGATTGTACCGAAATCCGCGAAAAGGAGGTAGGAACAATGGGCGTAAAAGTCGTATATAAAAATTACGCATTGGTGGATAAAAACAAATTGGTGATAAGAGCAGAAGGCTCAAATGAATATGAGAAAAATGTGCACTATTTTGCAGATTTGAATGGTTTGAAAAAAAGCGATAATGCGCCGCCGCGTCTGGTATCTTTTGAGGAACAGTACATGCGCAGTGACAGAAAATATCAATTCAGCTGCTGGAACTCTGGGGAGGCGGAAAATCTGGGATATGTCAGCAGAACAATGTGCGATGGTCAGGGCAATTTTGAGGAAGGAAACTTTCCGAAATTACATATTTTTATAAGTTCAGACAATGATATTGCTTCATCTGATGGAATCACGCTGCATTTTTCTCCTATAGAGGAGGAATATGCAACAGAAGTGGAAATCACGTGGAATGTAAAGGATGCCGATACAGGAAAACTTATTAAGGTGACAGAAACATTTTATCCGGATAAGAATATATTTTTCTGCCCGAAAATTGTAGAAAACTATACAGGTGTAAATATTGCATTTAAAAAATGGTCTGTGGGAAACCGATGGGCGCGTCTGTATCGGATTGATTTCGGACGGGAAGTGGTTTACGAAGGTGACGCTATTTTTTCCGTATCTGTAAATGAAAGTGTAAATCTGGTTGCGGATCAAACAACGGTGAATACCAGCAGCGTGGTGTTGTTGATAGAACCGGATATGCTGCTGCAGGAGCAGCAATGGTTTGAGATTCTGTACAATGATGTACTGGTTGCAAGGCATTTTGTAAAGGAACTCAAGGTACAGGGACGCAGGGTTTCCATTACGGGGCATGATGTACTGTCCAAGCTGGATCAATTGGAGATGCAAAGTAACGTACCATATTTTAACAGACGGTTTGCAAACTGGATTGAAGGTGTTGTATGGAACACAGATGACGCGGAAATGAAAGATATTCCCTTGATTTGGAATGTGCCGGATGAAATCATAAAATGCGAATTGAACTGTTCTTTTGAAAAAGGAATTACCAGACGGGAAGCACTTACCAGACTTTGTCTTGCGGCAGGTGCGTACATAGAAACTGCGGGTTCGCGGGGGATTGTAATCCGATCCACGAAAGAAGCATTGGACGCTGCGGCAGCAGATGTACCGTCTGCAGATGATGAAGCACCGCCTGCAAAAATCGTTCCGGAAACAGATGTATTCACTGGTGACAGCATGGAATATAAAGAACCATATTATTCTGTTGTTATAAAATATAAGGATGCAAACGGGGAGGAGCAAAATCAAAGTTCACATGCAAACAAGAGGTGTTCTGACACGAATTCCAAGAAGGAATTCAATTTGAAATCTATTGTCAACAACGAATATCCTGCATTAGCGGACTTATATTCCAAGTACTATTTCCACACTGATTTTTACAAAGCCAAAGCAGTGATTGATGAAAATATCAACATTGGGAATCGGGTACTGATCAACGGGAAGGATGCGTTTGCCATTCAGCGTACGTTATACCTTGATGGAGATAAAATCATTGCAGACGGTACATACAAACTGGTGAAAGGAGGCTGATCAGCAATGGCGAGAGGATATTTTCAGACAAACGGCAATGAAGATAAAAAATTATACTGCGAATGGTATACAGAAGCGGACTATGAAGCAGGCGAAAGCCGGGTCATGGGATCTGTATTTATCAGGTATAAGTCTCCGCTGAACGTGAGAAACGGTAGAGTAGTTATCAATGCCAAGCGCCTCGCAGAGATTTCTTTTACCGACAGCGGCACAGAGAAAACTTATACAAAGTTATTATACAGTGGAGAACTGCTAAAAGTCAAGCATGAAATGAAAAATCCGGAAAAAATTTTGTTATCTATAAGTTTTCTTATAAGGAATACAGCAGAATTTCAAGCATCCGGAGAGGTGCTGCTGGATCCGGAACCGCAGGTTTATCCGGTACTGAAAAGTAGGAAAGTAACGGAAATCGGACAGAATTCAGTAAGGCTTACCATGCAGGCGAGCCATCCGTCGGGAATAGAAAAGTATATATTTTCCATAAAGGGCGGCGAAACGAAGGAGAGTCTTACCGATACAGTAGAGTTTGACGGTCTTGCGTCGGATACATACTACATAGCACAATTTCAGGCGGTGTCAGGCGACGGTCATGTGAGCCCGGCAGAAACGGAGATTTTCAAAACGCAGCCTGTCTATATCAAAAGTATAACATATGAGGGCAGCAATACGATAGAGTTATATGAAAATAAAACGATGCCGCTTAGCCTTAAGATTAAATATACCGATAACGATACAAATGAACTGCAGTTTATAGGCGGAGATCTGAAAAATGAAACAGGGGAAAGTGCAGTAGATAGTAAGGAACTGATGTTCAGCAGCAGCAATCCGCAGGTGGCTACTGTTTCCATAGACGGTGTAATACAGGGGCTTTCCAAAGGAAAATGTGAAATTGAAATTGCTGCTGCAAAGGGTGGAGAAGCAAAAACATCAGTTACGGTAAATGTAGTACGTTCAATAGAATACGTGCATATTACCAATCCCAAAATCCAGATTCAGAAAAGCGCCGATACAAAGGATAAAAAATACAGAGTTATGTATTCCCTGTATCCGGAGGGAGCAAACAAGGAAAAGCTGACTTTTCAAAGCAGTAATGAGAATATAGCAGATGTAAATGATGACGGCGTTATTACAGTGAATGGCTTAGGGCGTGCAGTCATTACGGCAGTAAAACTGTCCGATGATAATCCTGACGGGGAAAAAATGGGAACCTGCATTGTGGATGTTGTGGAAGCAGAAAACGGACTTTCAGTTTGGCAGGATTTGTTAATGCTGCCTGTTGGTGCACGGTGGGATTATCAGATTCCTGATACAATAAACGAGAATTTGCATTATATTCAGCGGGAGCTCAGCAGTGAGGGCGCGGCAGAATTGGAGGATGCAAGTTTCCCGGACGGTTTTAACACAAACATTCAGGAACTTTGCTATAAACTGAACAATTTGGAACTCAATATAGACAAAATCAATGAAGAAATTCCCTGGGTTAACCCATATTATATAGGGCATAGGGAATATGAAGAATATGCTCCTATGCGGGAGGATATCAACCGATGGATTGAGTTTTGTGCGGATATAAAGTCTGTAATAGATGGTGTACAAGGTAAACTGATGATTCTGTCTATTGATGGAGAACCGTTAGTGATAAGCGATAATAAAAATGAATCAATACAATATTTATGTTTAAGAGAGGAGTAGTTTTCAAATGGCGATAACTTATAAAGAACTGGCGGAAAAAGGAAAACAGGCAATTCTGGAATTGGACAGCAGAGGTTCGGCTGCTCTGATACGGGAATCTGAACGAACTTTATGGAATCAGACTGCACAGACAAAAAAAGACACATTTTATGGTGTGTGCTATACAGACACATCCTATACTACCAAGGAGGTCAGCGTTGGTACGGGATTTCAGCTGAGATCCGGCGTGATTGTAGCGGTGTATTTTAAATATGCAGTCAGATCTGACAAAAAGCTGAATGTAAACGGTACAGGAAGTTATTCTATTCAGTATAACGGGAGCAGCAGCCTGGGCTTGGAAATGATTCCCGGAGGAATGCGGGCGCTTCTGATGTTTGACGGATCTGCGTGGCAGCTGCTGAACCCGGCTCATATAAACAAAACCCTGATGGTGCTGACGTTCGGTTCAAACTTTGCAGGAAAGACATATACAGTATATGGCGGCGGAGCAGCAACGCATTCGGACGTTGTGCCGGCATGTCTGGAAGTGACTTTGGGCTTTATAGAGACGGGAAGTTCCTGCACAGTATTCTGCGACGGCTATACAAAAACCTTTACGGCTGCAGGTCAGAATGGATTGTATCACGGCTATTTTAATATTCTGGAAGAGAACACATGGGAAGAAATCGCAGTGGCTTCAGCATCTGGTATGGCAAACAAATATTGGAAAGTGGGTGATGAAAAAACACTTTCTCTGGGATCCTTTGGAACAGTTACCTTGCAGATTTATGATTTTAATCATGATAATCTGGCTTCCGGAACTGGAACAGCGGGTATCACCTTCGGACTGAAAAATCTTTTAAATACTACCCAGCATATGGAAACCTCCGGTACGAACAGCGGCAGTTTTATCGGCACCTGTCTGTATGACTGGATGATGCAGAATGTGTGGTATGCATTGCCTTCCAATCTGCGTTCAGCGATTAAACCTGTAAAGAAGAAAACTTCTGCCGGAGGCAGAAGTACAACCATTCGAACGGATAATATGTCACTGTTTTTGTTCTCGCAGATAGAATGCACAGGACTGTCTACTCTGACTGCTGCAGGAGAAGGATATAAGTATTCGATTTTTACGAGTGACACCAGTCGTGTGAAAGCTTTGTCGAACGGATCAGGAAGTGCGGGCGATTGGTGGACACGGTCTCCATATGTTTCGAATACCGGAAGCTATGCTTACATCGGTACAACCGGAACGGTCAGCACGGCAAGCGCCACTTCCTACAAGGGCATTTGCTTCGGATTTTGTATTTAAACGAAAAGGAGAGATAAACAATGTATCATACATGGATTGACGGAAAAGAATTCACTGCAGAAAAGCTGCAGTGGGTAAAATTGCAGGATAACGGCGTTTATGTAAGCTGTGATGAAGCAGAAGGGCAGGGCGTTGTTCTGGATGGAGATATATATCATGTGGAAGGAAGAGAAAAGCTGGAACGACCTACTGTGACATTGATTTGGCAGGAGGATGCGCCCAGAATCAAAGACACAGTTTCCCTTGCTTTTGCAGCGCTTGCACAGGCACAGATTCTGGATGATGTAACGATTGCAGAGCATGCAGAAGAATTTGCAGCATGGAATTTTCATGTTACATACAAACAGGGACAGATTTGCAGATTCAGAGGCATTCTGTATCGCTGCGTGCAGGATCATATCTCCGAACAGGATTGGACGCCGGAGGCTGCTGCTTCCTTGTGGACAGTAATTGGCGATCCCGGTGCAGAGTGGCCTGCATGGGCACAGCCTGTTGGCGCGCATGATATGTATAAAATCGGCGATAAGGTAAGTCATGGGGACAAGCACTGGGTTTCCTGCGCAGACGATAACGTGTGGGAACCGGGCATATATGGCTGGACAGAGGATGAGCAGTGACTTGGGAAATTGTTGTAGGGTTTATATCTCTTGCAACAGCGGGCATTGCAATCGGTAAGGTAATTTACGAACTGTCAAGAACACTCACAAAGCTGAATTGCTCTGTCGAAAACCTGAATCAGACATTGACCAGCCTGACCAGTCAAAACAAGCAGGAGCATGAAGAAATATGTGAAGATATTACAAATTTGCAGAATGCATTGCATTCGCAGGACAAGAGAATTATTGCATTAGAGAATAAATAAAGAAAAAAGAGGCATATGCCTCTTTTTTCTTTTAATAGTTGACGAAGTACTAAATTAAAGATTCCAATGGGAGTATTTGAGAACAAATAAAATAAAAGTCCCCCTTGCACAGAGGTTCATAAAACAACCCACGGGGTATCCCACGCAAAGGCTCCCTTGTGTAAAGGCAGCTGTCGCGAAGCGGTAGCGACTGAGGGATTGTATTAAATATATTGCCGTTTTGCAGATCCTGCGAAATCATAGTAGAACAATCCCCCAGCCGGCTTTGCCGGCAGCCCCCTTAACTGGGGAGTCTTTTTATTTCACCTCTGTTTTCGATTTTGCCTTTTTCTTTTTTGTCAGACGGCTGATAATATAATCTGCACCGACCTCGCCGCTGTGTCCAAGATTGTAAAAATATGTATTTTTCAATTCTTCAATCTGCGCGGCATATGCACTTTGATTGTCCAATAAATCAGCAGCAGCGTCAGCGATGTTTTTAACATCCTCTTTCTCAATGGAACGCCCCACCTGATTTCTTGCTGTAATATCAAAGGGAATAATGTCAATCTTTTTATAAGCTTTGTTTACTACCTTCATTTTTGTATTGATAAAAAGAGTCGGTTTATTGGTAGTAAAGCTGAATTCAAAAGCAATTGCCGACCAGTCCGTAATCAGCAAATCTGCTGTATACACCGTTACGTTTGAAGAGAAATCTGTCTCAATGACGAAATCATCGCTGAAACGGTCGCTGTATTTGCCAAGCACCTCCTTGATTTTCAAAGGGAAGCGACGGACATATTGGGGATGGGGACGGATAACGATTCTGTAACCGGAGCCGTACAGCCCTTCTACTAAATCGTCCAGACAGCTGTCCATCAGATTGTCGTATTGCCAGGACGGCGCAATGAGTATCGTTTTCTTTTCGTTTTCCGTTTTGTCGGATGCATTGTATGCTGCAATCATATTATCTAAAAGCCCATAACCGCAGTTGACAATCGTTTTTTCGGGAGTTCCGCGCAGCTTTTCGATTGCACGGACTTCATTTGCCTGTGCTTCGCTGACTGCGAAAACCGTGTCGAAGTAGTCAAGAGCGCCGGTACGGTAGGTCAGATTCAGACTGGTGCAGCCGTGATCCACATAAACGTATTCCACATCCTTGCGTACTTTGGAACGTTTAATGTGATATTTCTCTAAGTCAGGTGTGGTCATAACCACCATTTTGGCTTCTACCTTCATCATCAGAGAAATCAGTCTGTTTTCATCCACATAGTAGGGAATGATCCGCTCCTCTTTTGTTTCCAGAATCGGATCTTCCGGATCGCTTGTTACGTAATGAATTTTCAATTTAGATTTTGCGAGAATCGCTTCGATAATATTTGCAAAATATTTGTAGTAGCCACCGCCTTCCGCATAAAACATCAGCTTCATTTTTTTCATGTTTTCCGGGCGGCAGAATGCTTTGTAATACTTCTTTGCAAGTTTTTTGTTCCGTTTCGTTTTTTCTTTGTTGGCGGCTGTCTGCTTCTTTAACTCTTCCAGTGCGTTATAGTCGATATATTTTTTAGGATCGTATATTTTATTCACAAGGAACATCACAATGATAGAGAACAGATTGCCCCACATCCAGTACATGCCAACGCCTGCAGGAACAATAAATGCGAAATAAGTTGAAAACGCAATCATAAAGATTGTCATGCCCCATTGGGACAGCTTGCTTTGCTCAATTTGCAGTACATTGATTTTATTCTGAATCACACACATGATCAGTGCGCTCAGTCCTGCCAGAATCGGAACCAAAATCAGAATGTTCAGCACGGTGATACTGGGTGTTTGCGCCAGATTGATTCCGAAAAAGTGCATGTTCACACCGCGGATCGAGTCAATAACGGACTGAACGTCCACGCCCGTGAGGGAATCCTGCAAATCCAGAAATTTTGGAACATTGTCCGGATTGGAAAGAAGCTCTACCACGCGAAGCTGCGGGGAGGAACCAAGGTCGGTCATACCGAGTATTTCTCCGGCTTTTGCTGTGAATGCGTTGATTACGTCTGCGGGCATATGAAGCAAATGCTTCAGTGGCTTGTATACCACATCAATCAGTCCGAATATGATGGGAAGCTGCAGAAGCAGCGGCCATACACCCGCCATGGGACTGTATTTTTCTCTTTTGTACAGCGCGGCTTGTGCATCTACAAAAGCATCCTGATCATCAATATACTGATATTTCAGCGCGTCCAGCTCCGGCTTCATTTTTACCATTTTGATGGAGTTTTTCTGTACAAGCAGGGAGATGGGAAACATTACAACTTTTGTGAGCAGGGTAAAGAAAATGATGGCGATTCCGTAATCGCTGAATATTTTGTAGCAAAGCCACATGAGCCAGCCAAGCGGCGTGCCGACAATCGTGTTTATAATTTCCATTGGATTCTCCAGTGATTGAATTGCGTTTATTCTATCGTTTGAACAGAGGGGAGCAATGTGAAAACTGCTTTGGCGCGGATTTCTTCTGTTGAAACAAAAGGATCCTCCCAGAATCTTGCATCATGGGAATGTCCACGGTTGTCACCTAAAACGAAATAATGCCCTGCGGGAATGGTGACAGGATCAAGGTTGTCTGAACTTGCGTTTGTCACGTAAAGTTCTTCCAACGGAGTTTCGTCTATGTAAACCTGCCCGCTGCGGATTTCCACCGTTTCCCCGGGCAGACCGATGATTCGTTTTACAATCAGGGATGTACCCAGTTCCTCATGGTAAAACAGAATTACGTCCCCCCGCTTGGGCGATTTATTTATATACGCCAACCGGTTTGCCACAAGCAAAGCATCTTCCTCTATGGTGGGTTCCATAGAGGAAGATGGGACAATGGCGCAAATCATGCACAGCGTATTTAAAAGGACAGCGGCAAGCAGTGCAGACGCAGGAATCAGCAGCCATTTCCAGCCCAGGTCCCGCCGGCGGTCGTCTCCTGCATTGCAGGAAAGTTTATTCGTCGTCTTCGTCCTCTTCATCGTCCTCGTCAAACTGATCCTTATTTTTCTTTTTGCGGACAGCACGTTTAATCCGTCTCCAGTAGAAGCCGAATGCTGCACCGATTGCAATTACGGCGCCGGCAACAATCTGAACAATATAAGTCATTGCGGAAGGATCAATGTAGGCAAAAGCGTAGGTGATGCAAAGCACCATAGAAAGAATAAAGAAGGTTAAAAAAGCAAGCAGTTTTTTCATTGTAAGTTCCTTTCTTTTTCAGCTGTTAATTTATTTATTGTTCAGATCCGCATCATAAAACGGATACCTGATACGCTCCTTTGATTCAATAGACCAATTGTCAAAGTCCTTGATGTCTCCGACAATCTTATATTTTACGAGATTATAATCCCGCTTGACTTTCATAGAGTCGGATCCGCTCATATAAAAGTACCGTGTAATGTCTGCATCCTCGGGTACTTCATCAACAGCCTGTCCATAGGATTTATGTTCAATTCCCAATTCTTTCAGAATGGTAGCCTGAATATTTTCCTGGGTCAGCGGAGCGGAATTATATGCGAGCGGAGCGCCGGAATTTGCATTTCTCGGCTTTATCATGAGCATGATGGTTCGTTCGTAATCCAACTCTGTGAGCGTGCCGGTTCGCCCATGATCAGCGGTTATGATGATTGTTGTATCGTCATAAAGTCCTTCTGCTTTTAAATATGAAATATAATCGGCGATCATGTTCATATTGCCGGCGATTTGCCGATATGGATCCCGCCCCGATCCTCCTCCTGTTCCGCCTTCAGGGGTGGAGCCATCTTCGTCCATAACATACGGTTCATGGGCACCGCGCAAATGATAGAATACAAATGAGCCTGTGCTGTCGTCTTTTACACTAAGCTTATTCTTTTTCAAATTTGCCCAAAAAGCGGCATCGTCTGTTATGTATTTATCAGAAGAATCTCCTTCTATAGTGGTTATATTCTCCAGATCTCCTGTATACAGCCAGAAAAAGGGCTTCATCGCAACGGGGGAATACCGGTAGGCAGACAGATTCAGCATTGCGTTGATCATTTGGGGAGTATCCGTTTTTTGCTGATATTTTCCAATGTTGTCGATTTTGTCTGTGGCATAATCCACATTCCGGATTACATAGTTCACGTCTGTGTAAATTTTAGACTGGAATCCTGCATCTTTGATATCCTTTAGAAAAGTGCCTTCCGTCCATGCCTTCTGAAAATACCGGGATACCGGTATATCATAATTGCATTTTACTCCTGTGAGCAGATATGTTACAGAAGGGAATGTTCTGGAGTATGTGCCTGCGACATTGTCATAGTATATAAAATCTGTAAAATTGTCTTTCATTTCCGGATACCGTTCCTCAAACAGTTTTTCACCGTATGCTTCGTCGAACCGGTCAAGGAGAAATACAATTACGTTGTTTTTGGGGGAAAGCTCGTAAATTGTGGATTTGGACAAATAACCGTTGCTGATGCTTCCGATGAAGTCGTTTCTGACCAGCAGCGTGACCATTGCCACCGATTGCATAGCAATCAGAAGCGCTGACAGAAAAATCAGCATCCGCCGCCACATTTTCGGTTTAAAATAGGAAACAATATAGGGGATTATAAAGATTGCTGCCCATATGGCAAAGTTTCCAAGCATTGTAAGTGCCATGCTTTCCCATTGTATCGGTGTGCCGTCAAGGGATCCCCAGTTTTGGTTGAGGAAGTTGCCCTGCACATATGCGCAAACCGTAGTTGAGAAAACCGCGGAGGCTATGTAAGTGAAAAATTTACCGCGCAGCAGCATCAGAATCAGAGTGAGTCCTGCAGTAACGCCGATGCCTACCAAGATCATAGACGGTGCCATATCCAAAAATGAGAATGTAAAATAACTCATATTGGGCAGGTACAGTTCAAACGGTCCAAACACAGTCAGCGTATATGCAAATGAGAGGGATACAAGCAGGGAAATGAGCAGGCGTGTTTTCCATGAACGCTTTTCCCGGATCAGATCCTTCCATTTTTCTTTCATTGTTTTTCTTTTTGATTTTTTCGGTTTTTCTGAATTGGGGATTGTTTCAGCAGATACGGATGCATCCGTATCTGTTTGCTTATCCGATTCTGTTTGACTACTCTTCTCCGTTTCCATTTCACTCTCCGTTTCTGCCATATGCTATATGGCTGTTGATGGGCAGCAGACAAAAAATACAAATGCTATTTTATCATAGGCGGCAGGCAATGTAAATACGAAATGAACATATTAAATAAATTTTAAGTTTTTCTTAATGGAAATAAAAACTATATTTCACTTGACAAATGTTCATGTTTTGTGTATAATGAGGCTGCATTGAACAAAAACATTGGAAATGATCGCGTTTTTTCGTGTGTTTTGTTCAGTAATTTGAAAAATGAGATATGAAAGGTGATTTGCTATGAGAAAGTTTGCAATTCGTATAACAGCGCTTGTTATGGGAATGATTCTGCTCTTGCTGTCTGCTGTTTCCTGCGGGAAAAGCGCCGGATCCAAAGACGACGACAGAATCGTTATTTTTTCTTCCGCTGAAGATTATCGGAATGAGTTCGTTTTGGATATGCTGAAAAAGCAGTTCCCTGATTATGATATCAAGCTTGAATATTACACAACAGGCGACCTGGCTGCAAAGCTGAAGGCAGAGGGAACCAATACGGAATGCGATTTTATTCTGGAGTTGGAATCATCATACTGTGAAATGCTGGGCGATGCTTTATGCAAATTAGATGATATAGTAGATTTTTCTGTTTATACAGATGATCTTGTTTCCGAGAGTCATCGTTATGCGCCATGGGTTCGCATGAGCGGATGTGTGGTAATCAACCGGAAGGCGCTGGAAGAAAAGAAGCTTCCGATTCCTGCGTCTTATGATGATCTTTTAAAACCGGAATATAAAAATATGATTTCCATGCCGAATCCGAAGTCCTCCGGAACAGGATACATTTTCCTTATGAACATGGTAAATGAGCGCGGTGAGGATGCAGCGTTCGAGTATTTTGACAAACTGGCTGACAATGTGCTGCAGTTCACTTCCTCCGGTTCCGGTCCTATGCAGGCTGTTACTTCCGGCGAAGCGAACATCGGTCTTGGCATGACCTTCCAGGCTGCACAGGAAATTACGGACGGTGCGGATGTAGAGATTCTCTTTTTCGATGAAGGTGCCCCCTACACCGCATATTCCAGTGCTATAATTGAAGGAAAACAGGAAAATGAGAAGGCAGTAGAGGTCTTTAAGTATTTTGTAGAAACAGTAACGCCGGAAGATAAACGGTTGTATGCGCCGGAGCAAATTTATAAAGATAAAACCTTTGAGCTTGAAAATTTCCCCAAGGATATTGAATACGGAAATATGACGGGAGTTTTCGATATGGAACTTAAGGAGCATTTACTGGACAGATGGAATCACTGAGTGTAAAGAATATTACTAAGGAATTTGACGGGAAACTTGCCCTTGACAATGTTTCTTTTCAAGTGAATCCGGGAGAATTTCTCTCCATTCTCGGACCTTCCGGCTGTGGAAAAACAACCATGCTGCGTATTTTGATCGGATTGCTGGAGCCTACCAGCGGTTCGATTATAATGGATAATAAAGATATCACCCATGCTCCGCCTGATAAGCGGGGCATGGGAATTGTTTTTCAGAATTATGCACTTTTTGAAAATATGACGGTGCTCCGCAATGTGGAGTATGCCCTCAAGCTAAAGAAAGATACAAAAGCGACGGCGCGGGAAACTGCACTGAAAATGATTGAGCTTGTAGGACTTTCAGAGCATGCCTCAAAAAAACCGTCCCAACTGTCCGGCGGTCAGATGCAGCGGGTTGCAATTGCACGCACACTTGCGCTGTCTCCCGATATTATTCTGTTTGACGAGCCTATGAGCGCATTGGATGTTGCCACAAGATTGGCTTTGCGCAGAGAACTCAAAAAGATTCAGGAGACTATGGGTACAACTATGATCTATATTACCCATGACCAGGAGGAAGCCTTTGCCATGTCGGATCGGATTATGGTAATGAACGCTGCGACCATTCATCAGCTGGACACACCGGAGGAGATTCTCCGCAATCCGGCGGACGACTACGTGCGGGAGTTTGTAATCGGCAATCTGGCTGAAAAAACTGCAAGCCTTTTGAAGTACAATATTGTATGAGTTTGGCACAAATGCAAAGAAAGGCATGATCGTAATAGTGAAAAGACGAAATTGTAATTTTACGAAAATAATTCTGGCGTTGTTCTTTCTGGTTTCTGTGGTGCTGCCGCTGATCTGCATGTTTGCCAATCTCTTTACTGCGGATTTGGACAAGATTTTTGGAAACAAATCCTTTTTTGAAGCAACTCTGCATTCTTTGCAGGTTTCAGCAGTATCAACGGTTATATCTATATCTCTTGCGTTTCTGCTTGCCTGGTGTATGACCAGGACGAAAGTAAAACTAAAGGGATTTTTCAGTGCGGTTATCATTCTGCCGATGCTGATTCCTTCTATTTCCCATGGAATGGGGCTTGTGATTTTATTCGGTCAGAACGGACAGCTGACCAAGCTGCTTGGTCTAAATTGGTCGATTTATGGATTCTGGGGCATTGTGGCGGGCAGTGTGATGTATTCGCTGCCGGTTGCATATCTGATGATTTCAGATATTCTCCAATACGAGGACAGCACGCCCTATGAGGCTGCAAGTGTTTTGGGAATTCCGCGGAAAAACCGTTTCCTTTCCATCACGCTTCCGTATATGCGCAAGCCGATGATCAGCGTGCTCTTTGCAACATTTACGTTGATTGTTACCGACTATGGTGTGCCGGTTATGGTTGGAGGCAAGTATAACACGCTTCCCATGATGATGTATAATGAAGTAATCGGCAGACTGGACTTTTCCAAAGGCTCCGTAATCGGAATGGTGCTCCTTGTTCCGGCAGTGGTCGCGTTTGTTTTTGACTTTATCAGTAAGGATACCCGTTCTTCCGGCTTTGTCAATAAGCCTTTCACATTGAAAAAATCGATTGGCAGAGAAATATTTGCCTATAGCTTTTTGGCTGTTATTTCCATTTCCATTCTCTATCCGATTATAACCTTTGCAGGGCTGACCTTTAACAAAAATTATCCTTCCGATTTGACATTTACAATGGATAATATTGTGTCCACTTTGAATAAAGGGGCAGGGGGATATTTGCTGAATTCCATTTTGATCGCTCTGGCAGTTTCCCTGATCGGCACAGCGCTGGCGTTTGCCTGCGCCTATCTTACCGCACGCGTGCGGGGACTTTCCTCAAAAGTTCTGCATCTGATTTCCATTCTGTCTCTGGCAGTTCCTGGGATTGTGCTTGGTTTATCTTATGTGCTGTTTTTCAAAGGCAGTTTCATTTATGGAACGCTGATCATTTTGATTTTGGTCAACATTGTTCACTTTTTTGCATCGCCCTATCTGATGATTTATAATTCTCTTGGCAAACTGAATCCGAATCTGGAGGATGTTGGGCTGACACTGGGAATCCGGCGCGGGCGCCTGATCCGGGATGTTATCATTCCCCAATCTTTGCAGACTCTTGTTGAGATGTTTACATATTTTTTCGTAAATTCTATGATCACAATTTCTGCGGTGTCCTTTGTGGCGACGACGCTGACAAAGCCCCTGTCCCTTATGATTACGCAGTTCCAACAACAGATGCTTCTGGAAGCCTCTGCATTCGTGTCTTTGCTGATCCTGGTTGTAAACATTATTATGAAAACAGTATCTTATATTGTGCGCCACTGTATTTCTCGAAAAGGAATGAAACGATATGCTCACGAAAAAACAATTTGACATCCTGACAACCATTGAATGTCTGGGCGGGTTTGAAACCCAGCGCCAGCTGGCAGAAAAAACGGAAATGTCGCTGGGAATTGTAAATAAGACTCTGTCTGCGCTTGCAGCAGGGGGATATATAGCAGACCGGAGGATTACAGCAAAAGGGTTGGAGGCGTTGGAGCCATATCGGGTCAAACGCGCTATATTTATTGCTGCGGGATTTGGTTCCCGCATGGTTCCGATTACATTGAATACGCCAAAGCCCTTGGTTCGGGTGAAGGGACAGCGCATCATTGATTCCTTACTGGATGCTGTAGTAGCCGTTGGAATTGAAGAAATTTATCTGGTACGCGGATATCTGGCTGAGCAGTTTGATCAACTTTTGTATAAATATCCGAATATAAAGTTTATTGAAAATCCGGCGTATAATGAAGCAAATAACATATCTTCTCTCATGTGCGTTCGCTCTCTTTTACAGAATGCCTACGTATTTGAAGGGGATATGTTGCTTTCCAATAAAGCGCTGGTTACAAAATATCAGTATTCTTCCAATTATCTTGGTGTTCCTGTTTCTGTAACCGATGACTGGTGTTTTGAAACGAAAAACAATCAGATTACAAAAGTCTCCGTCGGCGGGACAAACTGTCACCAGATGATCGGCATTTCTTACTGGACGACGGAAGACGGCAAAAAACTGGAAGAACATATTGCTGCCGTATATAATGCGCCGGGCGGCAAGGAGAAATATTGGGATCAGGTACCGTTGGAGTTTTATTTGCACGAATACAAAATCACCGTTCGCCCCTGTACATTTGAAGATATTATTGAGATTGACACGTTTCGGGAATTGAAACAGATTGATCCCACTTATGATGTATAAAATATTCGCAAAAAGCCTCCCTTACCCAAAGGGAGGCTTTTTTTATCCAAACTTGGTCTATGCGTCACGTCAGTACTAACCCCTTACATGGTTACATTAAAAAATGTGATTGCACTTTTTTATACAATATGTTAAAATAAGCGTGTGTATTTGTTTAGTTGATGTTATATGGAAGGTTTCAATGGATACGGTAAAAAATTATCAGCCGGAACCAATTCCTGCGCGAAAAACGATTGATTCGACACGTACGCAGATAACAGAACCGGCGGAAAAAGCAGAAAATCAGTCGCACTGTGAAGTGCAGTTTGCAGAAATTACAATGGAAGTTGGCGGTGCAGGCGATGGCGCAGCGATGCCGCGGCCGCAAAGAATCCGACCTGCATCTGATGAAAAACGCACCTTGTTTTACGAGATGCGAAAGATTGCCTATCGGGATATGTCCTATATCGGAAATCCGTCTAAAGTTTTTTACTGTCAGGCACGGATGATGGAGGATTTTACAGATGATTTTGAATCGCAGATTCCGTTTTCCTGCTATTATCCCTATTATCAACTTATGGGTTACGGGCAGTTGCGCACATATTTTACATGGCGTACTAGAGTTCGTGCCGGGGATATCCGAGCCACATCCCTTTCCTATGTATTTGTGTATATCTATGAATTGCTTGCCTGCATTGGCGAATCGGATCCGCAAAGCAGTCTGCAAAGGTTGGGAAACTTCTGGAAGACCTATCGCCGGTTTGACAAAACGATTGATAAATATCTGATTCAGTGGATCAGAGACTTTCATATATATTATCCGGTAAAACAGTCTTTTTCAGAATTTGCAGCAGAGCAGAATTTGAAAAAGTTTTATCCAAGAGTGTTTATTTATTCGTCCAACCGTGAGGACAGCTTTGAACTGTATTCTGATTTCTCCAAATACAATATTCAAAGCTCTATTTTTTTCACGGAAGAAACGAGGACACTAATCAGCGACTGCTTTTATTTTTTATTGTGTCGGATGCGGAAGCAGTGCAGGGAGAGAGAAAAATTCTTTGAAGATTTTATATTTTATCCGGTTCATAAGGAAACAGAGTGGAGACCTTTTACTGGCGCGTTGTTTTATCCGTGTCTGAATCAGGAGGATCGTACCGTAACGCTTTCCGAGCGGGAAGTGTATACTTGCAGTGGCAGCAAATGGACATACCATGCAGGGATTCTGACAGATGCCGGAAGGGAGCTGATCGGATATATCATGAAGGAAATGGAGTCCGCTTTAAGAAAAAAACTGCATTTCCGATATAAAATCCATGCAAATGCTGACCGGTGTGATCCGGTTGTGCTGCAGGAAATGGAAGCATTGGGCATTGTATTTCCTCAGATGATATCCCGGTGCGTAGAGGACTTTTTCAATTTGCGAAATAGAAAGCCGGTACATGTTGACAGGGAGGTGATTCATCGTATCCGGACAGAAGCATCAGAAACACAGGAAAAATTGATTATCCCGGAAGATGAGGTGATTTTGGATCATCAGGCGGAGAAGGTTGAAACAGAGCCTTATACAGTCTTCTCCGAGGATGTCTGGTCAGCATTTGCTGCTGCTTTAACAGAGACGGAGACAGAAGCGCTGCGTGTGGTTCTTTTAGAGGAGAATGTAAAAGCCTTTGCGGATGCTCATGGAATTATGCTGGAAGTTCTGCTGGACGGTATAAATGAAAAAGCAATGGATACTGTGGGAGACACACTTTTGGAAATGGATGAAACAGTGACTGTATATGAAGAATATAAAGAAAAGCTAAGGAACGTGACAGTTTAGACGACCTATAATAGAAAAGCAATGAAAGGTGTAGATAATATGGAAACACGTGTACCGAAACGTATTGCAAATACGGTTATAAACGCCTTGAAAGGCGGTGTTGTACCGCGGGTGGGGCTGGAATATATTACAGTGGGCCGCGCCCGGGAGATCGATGCGATTTTGCATGATATTGATATCATTGCGGATGGCGGTGCCACATTTCGCTTTATTGTTGGAAAATATGGCAGCGGAAAAAGCTTTCTTTTGCAGACAATCCGTAATTATGCCACTGCGAAAGGCTTCGTGGTGGCAGATGCAGATCTCTCGCCGGAGCGCCGGTTTGCGGGTACTCGGGGGCAGGGACTTGCAACGTATAAAGAACTCATTCGCAATCTGTCGGTGAAATCCAAGCCGGATGGCGGCGCGCTTCCTTTGATCTTGGAAAAATGGATTTCTGGCATACAGTCGCAGGTTGCCCGTTCCTGCGATATAAACGATCCTGCTTTCAACAGTATGGTGGAACAGCAGATCTACACAGTAGCAGGTGAACTGGAAGGAATGGTCAGCGGCTTTGAATTTGCCAAAGCTGTGATTGCTTATTGGCGGGCATACCGTGAGGATGACGCGACTACAAAATCCAACGTACTGAAATGGTTCCGCGGGGAGTACACCTCCAAAAAAGAAGCGCGGGACGAGCTTTCTATCAACTATATTGTAACAGATGAAACATGGTACGATTTTTTAAAAGTTTTTGCTGCTTTTATGGTGCGTGCCGGTTATGTGGGTATGCTTATAATGGTGGACGAGCTGGTCAATATTTTCAAAATCCCCAATTCCATCACCCGCCAGAATAATTATGAGAAACTGCTGACAATGTATAACGATACGCTTCAGGGGAAGGCAAAGCATATCGGATTTTTAATGGGATGCACTCCCCAGTGCGTAGAGGATCGGTACAAGGGGATTTTCAGCTATGAAGCTCTGCGTTCCCGCCTGTCGGAAGGGCATTTTGCATCGGAGGATGTAAAAGATTTGTCCGCACCCATTATCCGGCTTTCCATGCTTACCCAAGAGGAAATGTATGTGTTGATAGAAAAGCTGCGGGATATTCATGCTGGCTTGTATGATTATGCACCTACTCTGACCCATGAAGATCTTCTGTATTTTTTAAATGTGGAATATAACCGGGTCGGTGCAGATACCCATATTACCCCCAGAGAAATTATCCGGGATTTTGTAGAGCTGGTTAACATTCTGTATCAGAATCCCCAGAAAAGCGTAGCCCAGATCCTTGGCAGCAACAGTTTTGAAATGGCAAAAGGCGGGCTGACCGATGAAGAAATTCACAGTGATTTTGTGGAGTTTGAATTATAATGGATGTATTTTCACGGCTTGCACCGTTTATACAGGATTTTATATATAACAATCACTGGACGCAGCTGCGCGCCAATCAGGTGGCGGCATGCGAAGTGATTTTTGATACCGATGCAAATCTTTTGCTTTCCTCCGGAACTGCTTCCGGCAAAACGGAAGCTGCTTTTCTTCCTGTGCTGACGGATTTGTATGAAAATCCGTCAGCTACAGTGGGCGTACTGTATATCAGTCCGCTGAAAGCGCTGATCAACGATCAGTTTAAACGTCTGGAACAATTGATTTTAGAATCTAACATTCCTGTGTGCAAATGGCACGGCGACGCATCCCGTGCAAAGAAAGATGCCCTTGTGAAAAATCCTGCGGGCATTTTGCAGATCACGCCGGAATCTCTGGAAAGTCTGCTGATCAACAAACGGGGCGCTTGCCTGAAACTATTTGGAGATCTGCGGTATGTAATCATTGATGAAGTGCATCATTTTATGCGGGATGTGCGCGGCGTGCAGGTTTTGTGCCTGTTGGACCGGCTCCAGCAGCTTACAGGAAATATTCCCAGACGAATCGGACTCAGTGCAACGCTGGGAGATTTAACCCTTGCGAAAAACTGGCTCAATACAGGAACAAACCGTGAATGTATCGCACCGGTGAACGATGAAGAAAAACGGAGTATTCGTCTGTTTGTAAACCGGTTTGCACGGCAGGGAGACCCAAGTGGAGAGGTTGGCGATCCGGGGGATCGGGCGCATTTTGAATATCTGTTTAAAGTAACACTGGATAAAAAAACAATTATCTTTACCAATTCCAGGGAAGAAACAGAATTTGTTATGGCAAACCTGCGGGAGATTGCTGCGAAAAATAAAGCGCCCGATGTGTATCGGGTGCACCACGGTAACGTGTCCGCTATGCTGCGGGAACAATCAGAAGATGAAATGAAATCCTCTGAGGAGAAAATCGTTATCGGCGCTACTGTGACACTGGAGCTTGGCATCGACATCGGTTCTTTGGATCAGGCTGTGCAAATCGGCGCACCAATCAACGTATCCAGCTTTGCACAACGGCTTGGCCGCTGCGGACGGCGCGGGCAGATTCCGCAAATGCTGTTCACCTTTGTTGAGGATGTGCAGACTACTGCGGCGGACTTTCTTGGACCGATCAACTGGGCATTTATCCGCTTGATTGCTATTATTGAACTATATACAAAGGAACGATGGATCGAGCCGATTGCACCCCATTTGCACCCCTATTCACTATTGTATCACCAGACAATGAGCTGCCTGAAAAGCAATGGAGAACTATCTCCGGCCTCGTTGGCGCAGGCGATATTGTCTATGGATAGCTTTTCGCAGATTTCTCAGGAAGATTATAAAATACTTCTGCGTCATCTGATTGAAACGGAGCAGCTACAGGAAACGGAGAACGGTGGACTGATTATAGGTCGCGCCGGTGAGAAGGTCGTAAATTCTCATCAGTTTTATACTGTATTTATTGTGCCGGAATACTATCTGGTAAAGGATGAAAATCGGGCTATCGGTACTGTGGACAAAATTTATCCGGTGGGAACCCGCTTTTCCCTTGCAGGGATTACATGGGAAACAGTAGATGTAAACGTCAAAGCGAAGGTTTTATTTGTGCAGCGTGTTCCGGGAATTTCTCTGGTGGACTGGGATGTGGATTTTAAATCGGAACTGCATACCCATCTGGTGCAAAAAATCCGGTATATTTTAATGGAAAATGAAAGCTATCCCTACCTTAGTGACAGCTGCGTGGAACGGCTGGGAGAAATCCGGTATCTTGCAAAAGGCAGCGGACTCTTGGATAAGCTTGTGACCCCTCTCGCGGAGCGAAAGTTTGCAGTATTTCCGTGGGTAGGAACCCGCCAGCTGTATGCACTGCATTATGCATTGCTGGCGCAGGGGATTAAAAGTAAAATACCGTGGGAAACCTGTATTTATTTAGAAGTGTATTTTGAGGGGGATGCGGAGGGATTGGAAGCTATCATAGATGATATTTTGCACTGGGATGCAGATCCTGCAAAGTTTCCCCTGCCTGAAAAAATTGAGATACCGAATAAGTATAATGAATTTGTTCCCCGATCCTTGCTGCGCAAGCAGTTTGTGGAGGATTTTCTGGATTTTGACGGATTGAAACAGGAATTATTATAGAGAATAAAAAAACGTGAGATAGTATAATCGAAGGGAAAAAGACATGAAAATCAATCGCCGGGGATACGAGACCTTGGTTTCCTCTGATAACAAAACCTTGTTTCTTGTTGCTGGGACAGTTTCTGTATTTGATATAAGCGGAGAAAAAGCCATTGAATTAAAACGGTTCAATGCTTTAAAATATCCGTCCCATGTTGCAGTCTCTTCCAATGAGAAGCTGATTGCATATCAAAACACTTCCGGTCATATTGCGGTGCATGATCTGGAAACAGGTGCGCTTTTGATAAAAAGCAGATGTATGTCCTATGAAGGCGACGGGTTGTTTTTTACGCGTAATAATAAGCAGATTCTTTCTTCTGGTTGGGATGGAAATATTTTTATTTTGGATATTGAAAGCGGTGAATGTTCTGTCATTCGTAAGTTGGCTCGCTCTCCTCTTATAATACCAATTGGAGAAAGTAGGTTTATTGTATCCGATTATATATCGGGAGAATGCATTCTTTGGGAACTTTCTCTTGAAGACGGTATCGCTTGGAATCAATTGTGTGCAATTCCGCCATATCGTGCAAAAAGCCGCGGTGCAGTGGCATTAGGCGAAAAAATCTTTTTCTGGGCTGAACCGCTGCAGGGGAGTGTTCAGGATTTGGCTGCTTACGCATTTGCTTCCGATATTCTGTCTTTCAATATTGCGACAAGAGAGCTATCCGCTTGCGTTTTGCTTGATGAGCTGCTGAAATTATATCCGAAATATAGAGGCGTCCATTTTTCCAGTATGTGCATCAGCCAAGATGAAAAAACGCTGCTGTTGGGTACAGACAGGGAGATTATTGGGATAGATCTGGTTGAAAAGAAGCCTTTGGGAATACGTGAAGCAAAGTTTCTTTCCGACCTGCGTTTTATGTCTTCCGATACAAGGGTTGTTATCGGTACGTGGACAAGTCTGGAGATTGCAGATTTTGAGACGTTATTTCAGGCGTAAGAAACAGGAAAAAGGAAAATATATAAGATGGAGAAAGCAGAAATGATAGAATTTCCGATAACGGCTTTTCGCCTGCAGGGTTATGATGAACATATATGTCTTGAGATATCCGAGGTGCATGGATTTCCAAATGAGCTATCATACGGCGGCGGATACTTTGCCCACGGGAATTTGAATATTTGCGTTGGGTCCTATTCTGTTTGTGCAAAACATTCCTTTACTACAGGAGAATTATATAATTTTTTCTGTCAACTGCAGAAGTGCTATGATGAGGTGTCCGGTGAAGCAGTTTTAGAGAATGTGGATCATGAACTGGAGTTGAAACTGACTTTTCAAAAATCAGGAAAAGTTCTGGCGACCGGGATGTTTCAGGAATGTCCGGCTGTAAACACAAGACTGTATTTTGAAATGATGACGGATCAGTCGGCGGTTGCAGGGGTACTTCGCGAATTAAAAAATGTATACAGTATTTTTGGGGACCGGAAGGGTCTTATTAAAGCGTAATATGCTTTTAAAGTAAATAATTTATACGTCCTTTGGTCACTGCACAGCGCGGCTTTGCAGTGACTTTTTTTATGCGCATGGTCATATTGTCTGACTTGTCCGAGTATATATTACTAAACTGAATCCGGGTAACGTACGGATGGTAGGAATAGAAAGGATGTGTGCAAATGGAAAAGGGAAAGGATTTTAATGAAGAAGCGGCGCTGGCGTATCTTCCGGTGAGATTGTCGGAGGCGGCAAGAAAAACTGCTGCATTATATCATGGCAGGATCAGTGAAATCCGTCTGCGAATCGGATGCCCCATGTTTTTAAGTATAGGAAACAAAAATGTTTCCTGCGGAGTATCCCCTACGGTCGACGAACTGTCCATCATTATACGTTCCCTGTGTGGAAATTCTCTGTACTCTCATAGTGAAACTATGAAAGAAGGGTATATTTGTACAGAAGGAGGCATTCGGGTAGGGGTATGCGGACGCGCTGTGACAGAAGGAGGAAAAATTCTGTCAGTTACAGATATCTCATCGGCTGCTATTCGTATCCCCCATCGGATTCCCGGTGCGGCAGACGAAATTTGCCGCTTGATTATGGAGGATGGATTTCGCGGAGCAATTTTGTATTCTCCTCCCGGGGTGGGGAAAACAACGGCGCTGCGGGAAATTGCTGCAAGGCTTGGCGGAAAACCATACAATCTCCGTATAGCGGTGATTGATACGCGCTTTGAAATATGCGGTTCTCTTGGCGGGGAACTGACATGCGATGCGCTGTCCGGATATCCGAGAGCAAAAGGAATGGAAACGGCCGTACGCACCTTATCCCCACAGCTGATTTTATGTGATGAGATCAGCAGCGAGGAAGACGCCGCCGCAATTTATACCAGCTTTGGAGCCGGCGTGCCCACAGTGGTTACTGCCCATGCCGGAAGTTTGGAGGAGCTTTGCGTGCGTCCGTTTATGCGTAAATTGATTGACTCCGGCGCGTTTACATATGCGGTTGGATTGGAACGATCCCAGTCCGGATATGATTTGGATATCAGTCGGATCAGCACCGGTGAGGCGGCAGTATGCTGAAATTGGCGGGAGCCGCGATAATTTTTGCAGCGGCGTTTCTCTATGGCGGGAATATGTGTGAGAAAACAAAGAAAAAGCTTGCGCTGACAGAAGCGCTGGGGGATTTCATTTCTTACATCGGTGAAAGTATTGAAACGTTTCGTCTGCCCCTTGGAAGAATTTTCGAAGATTATCAGAATGGATTTTTACAGGAAATCGGATTTCTGGATATTTTGCGGCGAGACGGATTTGCTGCGGCAATTTGCAGTGTGGAAAAGGATTTGCCGCCGGAGATGTTTGATCAGCTATGCACCTTTGCAGGTGCAATCGGTGGCGGGTATGCATCGGAACAGGCAAAGCTGTGCGCTTTTACAAAAGAACGTTTGTGCGGAGTATGTGCCAATCTGCGCACGCAGCTTCCCGGACGGCTGAAAATGTACAGGCTTTTGCCGCTGCTTGCCGCAGCGTCGGTGCTCTTACTAATTATATAACAGCGGGTAGATTATGGATGTTTCATTGATACTCAAAACGGTTGGCGTTGGAATTCTGGTTGCGGTAGCAAATCAAATTCTTCAGCGTGCCGGGCGGGACGAACAGGCGATGCTTGTAACGGTAGTTGGTATTGTTGTGGTGCTTTTAATGCTTGTTGGCGAGATCGGCACCTTGTTTGAAACAGTGCAGACGATATTTGGACTGTAATGGCGGATATATTGCGATTATGCGGGATTGCGGTGCTGGGTTTGTGCGCCGTACTCATTCTGCGGGAGAAAAATGCAGCTTTTGCAACCCTGTGCGGTGCAGCGGCTGTTCTTGTTATTGTTTTGTATATTTTAGAAGGCGGCGCTTTTTCTGCAGTGCAAACCATTGCACAGGCGGCAAAGGAATCGACATTTTCCGGTTATGCGGAGATTTTACTGAAAGCGCTTGGAATTGCATACATATCTGCTTTTACGGCAGAATTATGCAAAAGCGCAGGAGAGGGAATGCTTGCTACCGCAGCAGTGCTTGCAGGAAAAGGGGAACTGGTTCTTCTCAGTCTGCCGCTGATTTCCAGGTTGCTTCAGGTAGCGGCAGAACTGCTGTAAGGGTTTCGGGAACAAAGGAATAGGACGCATGAAAAAGAAAAGATGGAAATGGTTGTTTGCAGGTTTGCTTCTGCCGCTGCTGCTGTTATTATGTATAATAAGCGCAGCGGCGGAGGACATGCCATATCAGTTTCAGTTTGAGGGAGAACCGGAGGAAGCAGCCGACAGTGCATATGACAGTTATTTGCAGCAGCTTCCGCCGGAAATCCGTCAGCAGGTGGAAGGGGCGGGAGATACCCAGGGGGCAATCGAAACGTACAGTGTCTCTTATTTTCTTACTTTGGCAAAGGATGCCCTTGGAGGCGCCCTTCTGCCGGGCTTGAAAACCCTTTCCGTATTATTGGGTATGGTCATTCTGGCATCTGTTTTCCGTATGCTTTCAAAGACTGTGAAAAGCAGTTCTTTGGAAACGATGTATTCCCTGTGCTGCATTTTATGTATGGCACTGACTTTGTATGAAGTACAAAAATCAGTATTCGCATTGGTGCAGTCTCTGCTGGATTTATTGAGCGAAACGATGCTGATGATGGTTCCGGTAATGGAGGCGGTGTATCTTACCGGTGGGAATATTACCGGTGCGGCAGTTTCCGGTACGGGAATCAATCTGATGATAACGTTTGTTCAGACGTTATATGCGGACGTGCTTGCGCCTTGTGTCAGCGTGTGTTTCCTTCTTTCCATAACAGCTGCTGTTTCGGAAAATCGGGGAGTATCTTTTATGGCGGGTGCCTTGCGCGGCATTGTAACGGGTGCGCTGGTGCTGATTATGACGCTGATGACCTTTGTATTATCCATGCAAAATGGAATTGCTGGTGCGGCAGACACATTTGCGGCAAAGACAATTAAATTTGCATTGGGCAGTTATCTTCCCATTGTAGGCGGTGCAGTGGCGGACTCTTTTTCTATGGTGTCCGGCAGTGTGGGTGTAATCAAACAGCTTGCCGGAATCACAGGCATCGTTGTTGTTGTAATTGTAATGCTTGCCCCCGTTGCATCATTGCTTGTCAATCGGATGGCACTTGGTATATCCGGCGCTATGGCTGGGGTGTTGGGATGCGACAAGGAACAAACGCTTCTGAAAGAAACGGGAAGTCTTTGCACGCTGCTTTTGGCTGTTGCAGTTGCGGCCGGTGTAATGTATATTCTTGCACTGTCTCTGTTTTGTAAAACCGCTTTGGCATATGGATCATAAAATGGAGTGCAGTGCGAAAGGAAAGGCTGTTGGCATGGCGAATTATCTGTTTTCAATTGTGGCGGCCTCTGTGTTTGTTGCAGTGCTTTGCGCAGCTGCACCGGATGGGGAAGGAGTGGGCAAGTTTGTTGCATTTGTCGGTGCATTGACAGTTGCATTGGTTGCTCTGTCTCCGCTTGCTGGCGGTGTGGATGCGTGGATGGAGGGGATGGAGACGGAGTGGGGATCTGAAGTGCAGGATACAAGTACTCAGGATGAAGAACAAAGTGCAAAGTACTTTGCTTACAACATTGCTGTGACAGCATCGGAAATTTACGGCTTGAAAATACAGGATGTATCCGTTTCCGTATATCCTGCAAAGGATGTACAAACCTTTACTCCGAAGGCAGTACATGTTGCACTGCCGGCAGGGACATCATTAGATACCGCAGAAGCATCGCAGACCCTATCAAAGCTGTTTTCCTGTGCTATATCCGTTGAAATAAAGGAAAGGGGGACTTCATGAAAGGGATAGAATTCGTAAAAAAGTGGTGGTTGATCGGTGCGGCAGTGCTTGGTGTGATGCTGATTTTGCTTCCCCGTTTTCTGCCGGACGGAAAAAAAGAATCGCAGGCTGAAGGAATTGGGAGCTCTGATCCGTCTTATTACAGTACGATTCTGGAGGATAAGATCCGAAGGCTTATTTTACATGTGGAAGGAATTGAAGAGGCAGCCGTATTGTTGACACTGGATGGAAGCAGTGAATTGGTATACGCGCAAAATACATCCGTATCCGGAGAGGGAAGAACAGGAGATTATTTGGTAGTGCAGGAGGATGGGGGTGAGAAAACTGTACTGGTAAGTGAAATATATCCTCACATTCGCGGCGTTGCAATCGTATGTACAAACGGAGATGACGTACATATCCAGAAAAAGGTGACAGAACTGCTCAGCGCATCTCTTGGAATTTCATCCGGAAGAATTACTGTTACCGGATAGGAATAGCTGGCGAGAAAGATGAATATG
>BLMO01000156.1 GCA_011957885.1 Clostridiales bacterium | reverse complement strand
TCACAAATCTGACGGATCGCGTCTACGCCGTTGTTGGACGAGGCGGTATTTTCGGTATAAAGCCTGATGCATTGTGTTGCCATGCCTTTCTGTAAGATTTATAAAAATAATACGAGCCTCTAAGAAAGGCCATACACCTGTAATTCGGAAAGACCTTCTGCGCGACATCATACTGACTGCTCAGGACAGGCGCCCCGGCGGCACATCGGGTAAACTGCTTAATGCTGCTTGGTTCCCCACCTGACATGGTTCACAGCCGCCGATTGCGCCGGGACCCGTCCCTCAACACAGAAAAAGTATGATACAGACCGTAAAAGGTCAGCCCTCCTAACAGGATGCCACCCCTGCATATAGCGGATTTCAGGTACAAGGGCCCGCTAATCCCCCGGCTGGTATGGCCTTTCTCCGAGGCTCGTATTTTATGTCTGCCCAAATTGGCGGGCAACAATATTATAATAACACAAAACGGATAAAAATGCAATTATTTTTGAAGAAAAAATAGCCTCCGGTAAATCCAATTTTTCTTTGTGCGGGTTTTGCACACTCGAAGGGATCGTTTTACTTTCATTTTAGATAAATAACATATCAACAGTTTGTCATAGACAATCCCTCCGTCACGGCTGCGCCGCGCCACCTCCCTTTACACAAGGGAGGCTTGGTTATTTGTTGCTGCGCTGTGCCGCATTCTTTGCACAAGGGAGCCTTATACGTTTGAGCAGAATTGTGCGGGAACTCCACTGGAGGAAGCTTTTTCAATACCCATTACAATGCGTTCGGCTCCAGATTCATCTGACTTTTCAGTTTTTCGTCAAATTCCTTTGCAGTATTCACACCCATGCGTTTTTGACGGTTGTTCATAGCGGCGATTTCCAGAATCACCGCAAGGTTTCGACCCGGTTTAACAGGAACGATCAGGGAAGGAATACGTATGCCCATAATATCTACAAAAGTATCGTCAATGCCAAGCCGTTCGTACAGTTTGCCCTGTTCCCACGGCTCAAATTCTACTACCAAATCGACCTTTTCCGATTCCTTGACTGCACCCATACCGAACAGCTGCCGCACATCTACGATGCCGATGCCCCGCAGTTCTATGTAATGGCGGATTAGGGGCGGTGCCGTTCCTACAATCGCTTTGGCAGACACTCTGCGCAGTTCTACCGCATCGTCTGCGATCAAACGATGCCCCCGCTTGATCAGCTCAATGGCGGTTTCGCTTTTGCCGACGCCGGAATCGCCTACGATAAGGATTCCTTCGCCGTATACTTCTACTAAAACGCCATGACGCATAATGGTGGGAGCCAGCTGCACGTTCAGATATGCAATCAGTGCG
>BLMO01000155.1 GCA_011957885.1 Clostridiales bacterium | reverse complement strand
TTGCAGCTGAAAAGAGCGGCACAAATGTTGCAGGTGAAACCTTTAAGCTGTCTGATTCTATTCAGTTTGCGCTGATCAATGAAGAAAAGACATTCGCAGGGGGCGACGAAGGCCGCGCGGCTGCAATCGCAGCTGCTGAAGCAGCAGGTTCCGTTGCGTTGTCTGCTCTTGCAGTGGATGAAGACGGCGTTCTGTATCCGAAGAACACAGAAGGCAAAGCTTCTGAAAGCTTTGTTACACTTGTGGTTTACATGCCCACAAATGTTGAGAACGAGGCGAACTATCTTACCGGCACGGAAGCTCCCGAAATTGATCTCGGCGTAACGCTCGTTGCTACTCAGACTCCTTATGAGAATGACAGCTTCAATGATCAGTACGATAAGAATGCTGCGTATCCGGCTATTGAATCCTCTGACGCTTGGTATACTTCTGTACAAGATGGTAACTATACCATCAAAAACGGCAACGAGCTTGCATATCTTGCAAAGCTTGTGAACGCAGGAACAGATAACTTTACAGGAAAGACTATTACTCTCTCAGAAGATATCATTCTTCCCACAGGTGAGTGGGTTGCAATCGGTACATCTGATAACCCCTTTATGGGAACCTTTGATGGTGCAGGTTACACTGTGTCCAACATTGAAATCCACGATAATGATGGAACTGAAACAAATGGTTTCTTCGGTGCAATTAGCCGTGCAACTATTCAAAACTTGACAGTTAGAGGCATAATGACATTGGGTGGAGTGCAGGGCGACAATAATGATGTATTTACATCAGGCAATGGCGGTATTTATGCATATGCCGAAAACTCACACATTTTAGGATGCACAAATGCTATTGATATTGATGCGACAGGTCGATACACCACTATCGATACCCCCCTGTTGGTTGGAGGTGTTGTAGGTTTGTGTCAAGGTGTTACTATAGAGAACTGTAAAAATGAGGGAGCTATTACGGTTCCGGATAATACAATTGCTGGAGGTATTACCTCGATTATCGGTACTTGGTCGGGTAGGTGGACCGTTGATAAAATGACTGGTTCAGACGAGAATTCTGGAACAGTTTCTTGCTGCGTTCCTGACGCAGAGAATAGTATGGTTGGTCCTGTGTATGGCTTAGATACAGAAGCGGAATACTAATTAAATGTAGTAAAAATATATAGAAAGGTTGGAATTTTAAAATGAAAAAGAGATCACTTATTTCTGCAATTCTTGCAGGCGTTATGACAGTCAGCATGATGTCTTTTACAGCTTTTGCTGCGGAAAACGATTCAGTAATGCCTGAAATTGATGGAAAAACAATTTCTATTGATACGGTTGATGAACTTAAATGGCTTTCCGATTATTCATATTGAAGTGAAGCTGACGAAACCGGTATTCCTGTTAACTTTGCAGGATACACAGTCAAAATTACAGGTGATATCTTGAATGTTGGTAGCTTCAAACCTATTAAAGAATTTAATGGTAACATGGAAGGTGCTGTTGAGGGCAAAACATATGCTACTATTAGCGGTTTGACCGTGAATGAGACATCCGGCGGTGCTGGTCTTTGTGCGAAGAGTGCTAGCGGTACTTTTACAAAGTTAATCATTACTGATTCGACTATACATACTGCTGATGCGAATGCTGGTGCATTTGCAGGCAACGGTTTTACCAGTTCCTTCAATGATTGTAAAGCAATAAATGTTGAGGTAAAAGGCAAGCGTTTTGTCGGCGGTATTACCGGATATTGCTATGGCAATATAACAAATTGTGAGGTAACTGCTGATGAAGGAAAAACTTCGGTAGTTTCAGCAAACAATCCTAAGAGTTCTTTGATGTCAGCTTCCAGTGACAATATTGGCGGCATTGTAGGATATATGGGAGAAGGCAGAATGAAGGTTAGCGGCTGTACGGTTTCTAATGCTACAATTGAAGGCGGCCGTCAGGTTGGTGGTATTTCTGGCTTTGAGAACTATGGCAATACCATTGAATTTTGTACAGTAACGAATGCGACGATATCTTCTTCGGGCACAGGTTTAGTACTTTCAAACAGAACACCTAATGTCGGTGGTATTGTTGGGCAGTTTAATCAGGGTACTGCTACCCAGTGGTTGACAGTAACCAATAATACTGTTGAAGATGTTACCATTTCTCAGGCTCGTTCCGGCAAGTCATATATCGGATGGGCTGTCGGCGATTCTCACTATACACAGAACAGCAATTACTATGTTGTTTCTGGCAATACCCAGAAGAATGTAACATTGACCCTTGCTGGTTCTGCAGCAGCTTTTGCAGAGATTGGAAATGCTGTAGAAAACCTCAAAACAGATAACTAAGTCAATGACAATCAACATCTAAAGCTTTCCCATCTAACGAACGGAAAGCACCGCCTCCCCAATAGGGGAGGCGGTAATCAAAAAGTATAAATAGAACATCTATTCCGTTTATGCTTTTTGATTACCGAAAAACAAGAAAAAAGGAGGCGCCTTTTTATGATAGATGCATTCGTTTTGATCCTGTTTCCCACCATCTTTACCGTGATTTTTGTGCTGGTCGCAAGGTTGACGTCTTTTCTGAAGCATTTTGCACTCGAAACCCGCTGCATATGCCGCGAAATGGATCACGCCGACAGCTATGAGGATTATTGGAAATGGCGTGTTGCGCTGCGCTGTCATTATCTTATGCTGATTCCTTTCGTGAATAAGAAAAACGTGACGCGCGTTTACCGCAGAATCTTTCACAAAAGGGATCATACCAAAAAGAAAGAACGCAGGGATAGTCTTGTGCCGTTACTGCTCCCCTCCATCCTTGGTGTTTGTTTTTGCATGATCTGTGTTTGCGGCATGACATGGGCGTGGTATTCTGCAAGCGTTGAGGCTCCTGCGCAGAAAATAACCGCGGCTTATTATGAGGTCAAAGTGATATCGGTTGTTAATATAGTAGATGGGGAAAAGGTCGAATCAGACGGCAGCGGCTATATGCTTAAAGAAAATTGTACATATACAGTTGTATTAAAAGCGGACGGAACGGCGAAGGAGTGCGGCGGTTATTGCTTGATTGAGACGGGTGAAACAAAATTGTACACCCAAACCTTTAAGCCGGATGAAGAAATTCGGATTATGCTGAAGCCTGAAATTGGTGGTATGTATGCTTTTACGGGTGTTTGGGGGAGTCTGCCCCCCCCATGTCGGAACGGATTATTTG
>BLMO01000154.1 GCA_011957885.1 Clostridiales bacterium | reverse complement strand
GTCTCGTGAAATCGAAACCCAGGAGGAGTTGATTGACGCGCCGGACATTCTGGAAAGACGCCAATTTTCTGCGCTTTCTTCGATTTTTTTATCAATCTCCGCCTGATTTTCAACCGCAGTCTGATACAGTGTTTTTACAAACGCATGATTTCCAAGTCCCCGGTTGCGCATTGCACTTTCATATATTTCACTCCAGGAAGCATCTTCTTTTTGAAAATCTGTTTCAAACAACAGCTCAAACGCACAAATTCTGCCTTCACGTCTATTCATCCAAGACAACCTCAATCTTTTAGCAAATTTTCTTTTTAGCCATAAATATACAGTTCTATTATACAGAAAGTACCGGTGAAAGTCAATGAATATTGAGATTAAATATACATTCTGCATCCATAGCAGGAAAAGAGTGGCTTTCATATTTTGGCGGTGATATGGAATACTTTTGATAGCAGCATAAAAATGCAAAAGGAATAAATTCGTATGATAAAAAAAACAATTACATGTGTGCTGGCGATAGCATTACTGATTTCCGCAATTCCTGCAGCCAGTGCGAAAGACGCAGAATATATAAAATGGATCGACTTTGATGTGAACGAGGACGCAATGACAGACGCACTGCATTTCTGCATTGCAAGTCATGAAGCAGGAAACGACTGCTCCTTTACACAGCTGCTGGCATGCCTCGCTGTAAAATACGGCGGAAATTTCAGCAACTATAAAAAAGAAGATTTAAACAAAATCGGGAACGCACTGCAGGACGGTGAAGACCCGGTCAAAATCACAAACAATGAAAAACTGTATCAATACTATGCAAAGGCTTATGATGCGGTGCTGGGCGGAACGGTCGGAGAATATACAGAATACACAGTCCATGGAGACAACATTACAAAAGAGGAAAAATACGGTCTGATTGCATATTCCCCCATTGCCGAGGGATACAGCTACACCCATTCCGATGACTTTGGTGTTGCCCGCTCCTACGGCTATAAACGAAATCACCTGGGGCATGACCTTATGGGAAGCGTAGGCACGCCGATTGTTGCCGTGGAAGGGGGATATGTGGAAGCCTGCGGCTGGAATCAATATGGCGGGTGGCGCATCGGCATCCGCTCATATGATGGAAAGCGCTACTATTATTATGCGCATCTGCGCAGAGGGCATCCTTATAACGATATGTATGAGGGAAAGCAGGTTGAAGCAGGAGAAGTCATTGGATATCTTGGAATGACCGGATATTCTGCAAAAGAAAACACCAACAATATCAATATCCCTCACCTGCACTACGGATTGCAGATCATATTTGATCCGGCGCAAAAAGATGGATGGAATCAGATTTGGATTGATATGTATGCACTGACAAAGTTTTTGTATCAAAACCGCGCGCCAAGCATTGCAACAGATGACAATGAACGAATCAGTACCCGCTGGTCGGTAAACAAACAGCATCCGGATTGATTTTTCACAAATTCCTTCTTGCATATATTGCCCTTTCATGGTATTCTATAAATAAGAATATGCATGAAGGAGTAAATATGAAAGCTGGCAGCAAATTTATAAACATTCTAAAGAACGGATGCGTTCTCTTCACGGTAATAACATTGTTCACTTACTGCATCGGCGCAATCCTGTCCAATGCAGAAAGAAGCTTTATTCCCACCCTTCAGTGGATCCTGTTGTTTTTCGTGTTTTCCCTTTTACTCAGCGGGGCAGCACAAATTATGCATCTGGATAAAATAGCCGTGTCCGTTCGTTACCTGCTTCATTTTTTGACGTCCGCTGCTTTATATACTGTCGTTGTGGTGCTGTGCGGCGGATTTTACAAAAACGGAACTATGCTGCTGCTTTCTATATTGCTGTTTATCGTAGGGTATATCATTTTTGTTGTTTTGTACTCTATCCAAAATCGCAAGCATTCCGGCAAAGCCAAGAAAAAAGAGGACTATAAATCTGTTTTCCATTAAATTTTATAATATAATTATGAAAAAATATATACAAAATTTTATAGCTGCATTATTAGCAGTCAGCTGCTTGAGCTGTGCTGCACCGCCGGATAACAATGCTTCCGATGATAAAGATAACAGCATCCGGCAGACCGAAGATACAGAATCTGCTGCAGATTCCTCCACTGATTCTGTCGCACCGACAGAATCGGAACTATCCCAGTTTGTTTTCTGCAGCATATTGGAAGAAGGCGCAGACGCAGGGCAATCATATCAGGACAAAATCATCTTTGTCGGAGATTCCACTACCCATCACCTGCGCAATCGTGAGGTGCTTTCCGGCGGCAAAAATACCACGCAGGTATGGACGCCCACTTCCGGAACATTAACTCTTGCATATGCCCTGACGGTAAAAATTCTGGATCCGGGGACAAACACAGAAATGACTATCATGGACGCTGCCGGATTGAACAAGCCTGAAATTATGGTAATTACTCTGGGGATGAACGGAATCAGCTTCATGAAGGAAGATTCCTTTAAAACAGTTTACACAGCACTTATCAATGGGATCCTGGAACAAAGTCCTGATACAAAGATTATTCTTCAATCCATTTTTCCGCGTGCTTTGGAAGGCAACGAAAATTATGCTTCCATCTCACAGGAAATGATTGATTCTGGGAATGTCTGGGTGCAGGATATTGCCCGGGAATGTAATGTGTATTATTTAGATACAGAATCTGTTTTAAAGGATGAAAACGGATATTTGCGATCTGAATACAGTGTCGGAGATGGAATTCACATTTCCAGAGAAGGATATCAGGTAATTCTTCAATTTATACGAACCCACCCGATTCCGGAAGTTTCGTAATTGGATCACAATTTAAATTACACGTAGTAACGCCCCCTGACAAAGGGGCCTTTATTGAAAATCAAAGCCACCGGCATTGCCGGTGGCTTTCAGTTTATTCCTGCTCTGCGGATTCTTCCGTCTTTACTTCAGCAACAGGTGCATCCTGTTCAACTGCAGCAGGCGCATCTTCTTTCTGATTTTTCTTATCAGCCGCCTCTTTTTCAGCTTCAGCGCGGAGTGCTGCACGCTTGGATGCTTTAATTCTCTCCCGCTCTTCTGCTTTTTCTGTCATCTTTTCAATGGTATGATTGATATCGTCAGCAGCTTTGTCAATATCGGCACCATATTCAACGGTAAATTTGAATGCATCCTCACCAGACTTCAGCTTCAAACCAAAATAGTAAACGGAAATTTCTCTGCCTTGTGCGTTAAACTTTTTCTCTTCAATATATGCTTTTTCTACGTCTTCAAACGGATACGCACCGCCGAATTCATAGTTTGCTTCTTCAGAAGCGTCTGTCAATGTGATGTGCTTGCCGTATACAAAAATCTTGGTTTTGGTGAAATACAGCTGTGCTGCATTGTACATATTGGTTCTGTAAATATGGTCAGAGCCTTTTTTGCAATATATATCTGCTGGGCTGAAATCGAATCCCTTGAGAAAAATAGGCTTAATAATTGTCAGAAAATGTCTTTCATACACTTCGTATTTAATCATCGCCTGTTCCGGCATTTCTTTAGTAACACCGTATATCTGGTTATCAATATCATATTCCCCTGCTTTCGAGCCGGAACCGAAAACCGCCACAGCAATGCCCACCAGAATGATCACAATTCCGATCGGACGTGTGTTTCCGCCAAACAGCAAAATAATTCCCACAAGAGCAACTGCAAGTCCAACAATCAAAACGGGGTTGATTCCTTTGGCTGCAAAATATTTTTGATTGCGCTTTGTTTCCATTTCTCTCCATTCCTATTCTAAAAAATCAATTTATAACAATTTGTTATTACTCAACAGGTACAATCCAGCCCATTTCATCTTTTTCCGTTCCCCACTGCATGCCCGTGAGCTTGTCGTACAGCTTTTGAGAAACAGGTCCGATTTCGCCGTTGTTAATTTCTATGCTGAAACCTTCATCGTTATACTCGCCTACAGGAGATATAACAGCAGCAGTTCCGGTTCCGAACGACTCGTTCAAAGTACCGTTTTCATATGCCTGCCGAATTTCATCAATAGAGACTCTTCTTTCTTCCACAGTATAGCCCCATTTTTTCAGAAGTTCGATACAGGATGCGCGGGTCACACCAGGAAGAATATTGCCGTCTGCAAGAGACGGAGTTACAATTTTGCCGTCAATCACGAAAAATACATTCATCGCGCCGACTTCATCAATGTATTTGCGCTCGATTCCATCCAGCCAGAGAACCTGTGCATATCCCTGCTCTTCTGCTTCCTGCTGACCCAAAAGGGACGCAGCATAGTTTCCGCCTACCTTTGCTTCACCGGTACCGCCCTTCACGCAGCGGACATATTTACGTTCAACCCGGATTTTTACCGGTGCCAGACCGCCGGAATAATAAGATCCGACAGGAGAAAGAATGATTACAAAGGAATACTTTTTAGAAGGATGCACACCAAGCTGAGGCTCCGTTGCAAAAATAAACGGGCGTATGTAAAGAGATGTTCCCGCGCTATGGGGTACCCAATCCCGTTCCAGATCTACAAGTGCTTTAATTGCCTGCAGCACGTCTTCCGCAGGAATCTGGGGCACACACATTCTTTTGCAGGTATTATTCATGCGTTCGATATTTTTGTCAGGACGGAACAGCTGGATGCCGCCGTCAGCACGACGATACGCTTTGAGCCCTTCGAACAGCTCCTGCGCATAGTGGAATACCATTGCGGAAGGTTCCAGTGCAATCGGTCCGTAAGGAACAATTCTTGCGTCATGCCAACCCTGACCTGCAGTGTAATCCATGATGAACATGTGATCGGTAAAATACCGTCCAAATCCAAGGGTGTTGTCTTCCGGCTTTGCTTTTTTTACTGCTGCCTTTTCTATTCTGATTTCGAGCATAATTTAATCAGTCCTTTCCGCGGGACAAGCCACAATACTGCCGTCGTCGCCATTCACAAAATTCAGCTTTTTTCATGTTGCTATACTGTTTTATTATACACTTACATTCCTTCAAAATCAATATAGGGCAGGAAAATATTATGAATTTTTCGTGAATCTTTTTGTAATTATTTTCATTTTGTATATATCCCGGAAAAATCAGTACAAAATATTTACAAAACATATGAAAGGAAAAAGCATATGAAAAAACAAATTCCATTGATCGTTCTTGCATTAAGCCTTATATTTGCCGGTGCAGCCTCCGCTGCTGCTGTCTCTCCCGCACTGGAGGTACTTGCCGGTGAAGAAGCACTGATCGTATCCGGCACCGTGGGTGAGCCTGTTTTCTTTTCCCCGGAATCCTTAAAAGAAGCTGTAAACAGCAATTCTTTTGAATCCGTAACGATTCTTTCCCTTCCCTCTCCTGCAGACGGCACACTATACTTTAATGATGCCGCTGTTGCACCAAATCAGGTAATTGCATCGAAGGATATGGACAAGCTTCATTTTGATGCGGCAGAAGGTGTACTCTCCGCCAGCTTCCGTTTCACCTTCGATCGTTCTTATGATATGAGCTGCATGATCAAATTGTCAGACAAAAATAACAGCGCGCCCGTCTGCACCAAAGGCGCAGCAGTCAAAACCTTTTCCGGAATGAACTGTGCAGGAACTATGATTGCCAGTGATCCGGACGGTGATACAGTCACTTATGAAGTGCTTTCCTATCCGGAAAAAGGAACGCTTTCCTATAACCGGGAAACAGGCGATTTCACCTATTCCCCCTATGAAAAGGTGCATGGATCCGATTCATTTGTTTATCGGGTACGGGACAGCTACGGCGCTTATTCCGATTCCTGCAGTGTAAACATCTCAATTGACCGAAAAAGTACTTCCCTCTCTTTCTCTGATATGAAAGACAGCTGCTGTCAGGCTGCCGCAATTGTACTCACCGGCAGCGGTCATATGGACTATACAGAGGAGGACGGTGAAATTTATTTTGAGCCTTCCAGCGAAGTTTCCCGTCTGGATTTTCTGGTCACTGCCATGAATGTGCTGGGCGCTGCAAACATTCCGGAAATAACAAACACAGGCTTTGCCGATGATGCAGACATTCCCGCAGAATATAAAGGGTATGTTTACAGTGCGCGCAAGCTGGGCATTATCAATGGCGTTCCCAGCGGCGATGAACTCTATTTCAAGCCGGATGAACCGATCACACGTGCACAGGCTTCCGTAATTTTAAACAACATTTTGGGTTATTCTGCCACCGCCGGAATGCACTACAATGACGAAATCCCCGCTTGGGCGCAAACCTCTATTGACGCATTGCGGGAATTGGGAATTTATCCCGTATCGGGCGGTGCGGCCAATCCGGCAGCAATGCTGACAAAAGAGGATACTGCAAAAATGCTTTTTAATTTGATGACACTTTTGGATGAATAAGTTTCCTCTGTTTGGGAAATACTTTACACGAACCCGAAACGGATTCTCATATGTGATCAATCCGCCGGGAATAATTTTCAAAAAGAAAGGTGCTCATGTATTATGAACAACCAGAATCAGACTCCTGAAAACCAGAACAAGAATCAGCAGAACCAGAACAAAAACCAGAATAAGAACCAGAACAAGAATCAGCAGAAGAACCAGAACGAAAACAAGTCTGATCGCGAGCCCCAGGACTAACCTGTTTGGTATATGCAAGAAGAAACCGCGCAGCAGCGCGGTTTCTTCTTGCTTTCTAAGTATAAAGTGAAAATGACTGCTAAGCTGATGGTTCATTGGTAATAAGCAATTCCCCAGAGCAAATCGGTAAAGCGCAAGCAAAAAGGTCCCATGTGAGGATCCGCTTTGCGGTTCCATAGAGAACTGTCGCAATAGTACTAAACTTTATCAGGCTCCCTTGTGTAAAGGGAGCTGTCGCAAAGCGACTGAGGGACTGTTTTTTACGTACATTCATTTTGCAGAGCCAACCAAACGATAGCATATTTGTCAATTCCTCCGTCATGCCTACGGCATGCCACCTCCTTTTACACAAAGGAGGCTGATGAAGTTTAGAAGAGCCTCCCTATGGAGCCTTTTGTAAGTTTGAAATTTTTCACCAAACAGTTATAATCCTTCTTGATTCTCTGCAGCTTCCATTTCCTTTTGAATTTCATTGTCATAGGAAAGCATTGGATTTACATTTTTTCCATGTATTTTGCGCGCGACATAATTTTTTGTGATTTTAGCCACTAGCGGGAAAAGCGCCAGCACTCCAATCAAGTTTGGTATCATCATCATGCCGTTGAATGTATCAGAAATATCCCATGCAAGACTGGATGTCATAACTGCGCCGGAAATAATCATAAGAACAAATATTACTTTATATACAGGCACAGCCTTTTCTCCGAAAAGATATTCGATTGCCTTGGTGCCATACTGCGACCATCCAAGCACCGTTGTAAAAGCGAACAGAAGCATGGCAATAGCGATAAAGATTTCCCCGCCTTTACCGAATACATTTCCAAATGCAGTTGCAACCAGTGTTGCGTCATTCACTCCGCTGACTGCAAGACCGGTTTCAAGATCAATAGAACCGGAAGACAAAACAACAATTGCCGTAATGGTACAAACAACAAACGTATCAAAGAACACCTCAAAAATCCCCCACATGCCCTGCTTGACCGGTTCTCTGACATTGGATGCGGAATGCACCATAACAGACGAGCCAAGACCCGCTTCATTGGAAAAAACACCGCGCTTGCATCCCTGGGTAATTACCTGTTTCAGCGCGATTCCAGCAGCAGCTCCGCCAACTGCCTTCACGCCAAATGCAAATTTAAAGATTGAAGCAAACATTGCACCAATCTGCGTAATATGAGTCCCCACCACAATCAAGGCCCCAATCACATATAAAACAGCCATAAACGGGACAACTCGTTCTGCTACCGCGGCAATCCGCTGCAAGCCGCCAAGGATAATCAGTGCAGCGATGATCATCAGCACCACACCGATTATGATATTCACAAGAGATACGCCAGCAAATTCAGGTGCGTTCATATTAGAAAAGAATGCAGACTGAATATTAAGCGTGATTTTATTTACCTGCCCCATGTTTCCTATGCCAAAGGAGGCAAGAAGCACGCAAACAGAAAACAGAATCCCAAGAATTTTACCAATCGTTTTATTGTGGATCTTCGTGCCCAGTCCGTCCTCCAAGTAATACATGGCACCGCCGGACCATTCGCCTTTGCCGTTACGCCGCCGATAAAAGATTCCCAAAACATTTTCAGAAAAGTTGGTCATCATTCCGAAAAAAGCTGCAATCCACATCCAGAAAACTGCACCGGGACCGCCAATAACAATGGCTGCTGCCACCCCCGCAATATTACCGGTGCCGATCGTAGCAGCAAGCGCTGTACAAAGAGCCTGAAACTGGGATATCGTCTGCTTATCGGTTTTCTTTGTAGAAGCTGCACCTTTCTTGAATACGCTTCCAATGGTGCTTTTCCACCAGTGGCCGATATGGGATACCTGAAAGAACTTGGTACAGCATGTCAGCAAAACCCCTGTGCCGATTAACAGGATCAATCCAATTTTCACCCAGACGAAATCATTGACCACATCGTTGATTTTGGTGATTGTTTCTACAAGCTTGTCCATTTTGTAATCCGTTCCTTTACTTAGAATTTGTTTCTGTGTGAGAGACTCAACTATTTTGCAAAGTTTCCATATGATCGTATTACAATCTATAGGATTGACTGCCAATTTACAAAAAAACGAACTGTCCCCGAAAAAGCACAGTCCGTTTTATTTCCCTCTTGGAAATACTTTGTCCTTTTGCCTGAGAGATTAACGCTCCAGCGTTTTGCCCCTTCGGCACGCATTTACCTGCGCTTCTCCAAAGCTCTGTCCCCTCACAGTCTCCACTGAAATACGGCATTTTCTGTAAGTTTCACACAGATTTTGTATTCAATTGTCAATTCTGGAATCAGTATAACAGAAACAAATAAAAAATACAAGATTTGTACACATTTTTATAAAAATTACGGTAATATATTTTATATAAGCGCACCCAAATATTGATTTTCAGGGTAAACTATGCTATTCTGAAATCAGAATATATTATAGAAAATAGAAAGGCTTTATAATGAAAAAATCTATACCCGGTCCTGCCCGGATCTGCATAAACATTCTCATCACGCTTGCGGCAGCTGCGATATATTTTTACATTGCCCTGCCGCCGATCAACATCCAGTCCGGTGATTTTTGGACATTTGTAATTTTAATTCTTCTTTTGTTCAGTGTTCTGACTCTGCTCTCTTCCAAAAGCAGCCAGCAGACCCCTTCAACCCCGCGCGGTCTGTTTCATTTTCTTTGGAAAAATATTCGAATTCCGATGATTCTAATTGGTCTATGTCTGGTATTCTGCCTGATCGGCACCATTCTTTCCGCTGTTATTTTCAATACAAAAGCTTACAGTTCACTGATTACTCTTCAGGAAAGCGATTTTTCCAAGGATGTAACGGAAATCTCCTATGACCAGATCCCCATGCTGGATGAAATCTCCGCCAACACGCTTGCCACACGAAAGCTGGGCGAACTCAGTGATCTTGTAAGCCAGTTTGAAGTTGATGAAAGTTCTGCACAAATCAACTATCAAAACACTCCTGTCCGTGTAACCTATCTGAACTACGGTGACTTTTTCAAATGGATCAATAACAGAGATAACGGGATTCCTGCCTATATCGTAACAGATATGGTCACACAGGAAGTATCTGTTATCCGTTTGGAGGAAGGAATGAAATACACGCCTTCCGAGCCTTTGAACCGAAATATCAACCGACATTTGCGTTTCAAATATCCTTTCACCATGTTTTCCGATGTCAATTTTGAAATAGATGAGGACGGAACTCCATACTGGGTCGCATCTGTTATGAAAAAAACGATCGGTTTATTCGGCGGAACGGATATCACCGGAGCCGTGCTGGTAAATGCCGTGACCGGAGAAAGCCAGTACTATGAAGCGGGAGGCATTCCTTCTTGGGTGGACAGAGTCTATAATGCACCGCTGATCATTGAACAATATGATTATTACGGTGAATACAACAATGGATTCTGGAACTCTATTTTCGGGCAAAAAGGCTGCACTGCCACTACAGTCGGTTATAATTATATTGCCCAAGACGATGATGTATGGGTTTACACGGGAATCACCTCTGTAGGCGGAGATGAATCCAACATCGGATTTATTCTGGTGAACCAGCGCACCAAAGAAGCCCGGTATTACAGTGTGGCGGGTGCGGAAGAATATTCCGCCATGAGCTCCGCGGAGGGATCCGTGCAGCAGTTCAGTTATAATGCAACATTCCCACTGCTGCTGAATATTGAAGGTCAGCCCACATATTTCATGGCGCTGAAGGATGATTCCAATCTTGTGAAAATGTACGCTATGGTAAATGTGCAGCAATATCAAATCGTAAGCAACGGTGCTTCCCTTGCAGAATGCGAAGAAAACTATTACGAACTGCTTCGCAAAAATAAAATCATTGACAATGATCAGAAAGCCCCGGTAACAGAAGATAAAACCGAGCATGTAGCCGGCATGATTACCGAGCTGCGAACTGCCGTAATAGAAGGCACAACCTACTATTATATTAAGCTGGATGCAGATGAAAATGTTTGGTTCAGGATTTCCGCAGCAGAGAGTGAAGAAATTGTATTATATAATGTAAATGACGAAATTGCACTGTCCTATGAAAAAACGGAAGTTCCATCTATTCAGCCGGCGAAAATTGAATATTAAAATTTAACGACAGCAAAGGATTCCCAAGATGGAGTATGCAGAGCAAAATTCTCATATAGAAGGCTGATATCACACTCTTCCATCGAAAAAGAAAACTGCCAGGTTTTTTAACAAATTTAAAGACCACCGTTTCCGGTGGTCTTTTTCTTATCGTACACTATTAAAGCTATGTATTTCACCGCGCCGCAGCACCAACCCATCGGCTCCTTCAATTTCCGATTTCCAAATCACACCTGTTGGGCAAACTTCATAGCATCTTCCGCAGCCGGCACAAAGACTATAATCAATAGAGGCCAGTTTTCCCCGCACGCGAATTGCGCCCTGAGGACATACACGCTCACACGCACCGCAGCCGGTGCATCCGGTGCCGCAATTATATTGACTGCGGCGTGCTTCTTCATGGGAAGAACATCCCACCCAATGATAGCAATCGTAAGGAATCATGCTAATGATATGCTTAGGACAGCTGTCCACGCAGATTCCGCAACCGGTACACTTCTGATATTGCACTACCGCTACATCACCAATAATCTCTATAGCGTTGAAGGGACAGCTTTTCACACAGCTTCCAAGTCCCACACAGGCATATTTACAGCTTTTTTCCCCGCCGCCAAGCCGTGCAGCGGCAGCACAATCCTGAGCACCGCTTTCATATATATACTTTTTTCTGCTTGACACACCGCCGCCCGAACACATAACCTGTGCACGCATACGGACTGCGTGCGTTGGATCAAACCCCATAATCACACCGACTGCCTGTGCAGTACCTACGCCGCCTGCCAGACAAACATCCGACGGGGCAATTCTCTTCGCAATAGCCAACGCCGCACCGGGACAATTTTCATATCCGCAAGCGCCGCAATTTTTTCCGGGCAGGCACTCCAGAATCTTCTCCCGCAGTACTTCTGTACGCACCGCCTCATCCGCCTTTGCTTTTTCCTGCAGCAACGCAGTTATAAACCCGATCAGTGCAAATATGGCTACAGCGGCAAATATCTCAATGATCATTTCTATGACCATGCCTTTCTTTGGATTCGTGCCGATTTCGCTATCGGCGAAATGCACTCCTATGCAGGGCGCAAGATACAAATCGAGTCTGAAAGAAGCAAACCTTTCATTTCACATTTTTCATCTTTCAGACTATCCTCCCTATTCTGCAAGATCCGCAATATCACCTCAAAAACGTAGTCCGGCAAATCCTGAGAAAGCCATGACTGCCAAAGCTGCCGCTGCAATCATAATCGGAATGCCTGCAAAGGCAGCAGGCGGATTGGATTGCTGCAGCCGTTCCCGCATGCTTGCCAATATAAGGGCAGCTAAAGTATATCCAAGACCCGCACCTAAAAGAAGCAAAAAAGACGCGCCTACATTCAGATTATTTTCTATAGCCAGAAAAACTGCCCCCATAATCACACCATTGGTAGTAATCATAGGAAAGTGACAGCGGAGAACCTCCTCTAAGGCATTATTTTTTGCTGATACAGCTTCCAAACCTGACACAGTTGCAGCAATAATCAAAACACCAAGAGGAAGCGTCAAAAATGAAATCTTCAACGGATTCAAAACAAAGCTATACAACAGATAGGTTATGCCTCCTGCAACAATAGAGACGCCAGTTACCAGTCCCCCACCCCAAACGGCGTTCAGCGGTTTTTCTGTCGAGACAAACGCCTGCTCGATTCCTAAAAATTTTGAAAACACAAAATTGTCAGTGAGAATTGCAGCAATCAATATGAGTATATATTCCATTTAAATTACCATACTTTCTTCGGCTTTGCCCATTACACGGTTTCCGGATTTTCGGCTTTTGCGTCCTTACGCATCTGTATATACTGCATTGTCGCAGCAGCCACAGCAATCAACAGCAGCGCACCGGCAGGCTGCGCCAAAAAGGAAACAGGCGCAGCAGGGAAAATTTTCAAACCCGATCCCATAGGTGAAGTAAACAGTCTTCCCTTACCGAAAAGCTCCCGTATGAAACCGCAGGCAAGCATAACCGCACTGAATTTTGCGCCCGTAATTAGTCCATCCAAAGCGGCAAGCCCTGGTGTATTCAGCGCAGAAAAAATTTCGAGACGCAGAATGATAACACAGCTGACTGCCAGCACTGGCAGATAAACACCCAATGCTGTTACTGCAGACGGAAATACAGCCCGCATAATTAAATGCACCATTGTAACAGAAAAGCTGGACAGCAACAAATAAACAGGACCCCGCAATTTTGTAGGAATCATCTTACGCAGAGCCGACACCAGCACCGCCGATAAAACAATGGATACCAGAAGCGCAGCTGAGATGGCCAGCGAACGAAATACAGTGGTTGTCACTGCAAGCGCCGGACACAGTGCAAGCGTTTGAAACATCGCAAGCGATTCACTGCTTTTTAATTTTGTTTTTAATAACATAAACAGCTCCCAAAAGCATTACAGATTTTTTGTGATCCCATTCTATCAGCCCCATCCGGGCCAACCGCTGTCCTCTCCAGAATCGGAATCCGGCGCGGATGAATCCGATTCATCAGGAGCAGAGGTATCCGGAGGCACTGTGCTGTCATCCGGCTTTGAAGATTCCTCAGGAGCAGTAGTGGAAGGAGGCGCTGCAGTTACCGGAGGCTGCGGAGCCGCAGTTACAGCAGGCGTATCCGGCGCATCGGTGATTTCATCCGTTGTTTCCTCTGCCGTGGTTTCGTCCGGTTTTTCTGTTTCTGTTTCATAAACAGTAGTACCGTCCACTCCATTTGCAGAAGCATCGCCTCCGCCAACATTGGAATTGGAACCTCCAACATTGTCGCCGCCAAACACCGTATCGTCTCCCGGTCGGGTTGTTACAGAAGGACGCGTAGTATCATCAGACGTTGTATCCGAACCCGGCTTATTCTCTTTTTGAACATCATCCTCTATTTCCGCGGCAGAAATGGTTTCCACATCTAAATCTTCTGCAATTGTAAGAAAATCCAGCCCTAAATCCAGCACACGCTTCACACCGTTCTCCACGGCACGACTGGACGCTGTAGCTCCGGATATTAAATCAACATTTATCTCTTCATCCGGCATGCCGACAAACTGAGAGAGAAATTTATTTTTGCAAATTTTGCTTCCAAGCCCTTCGGATTCGTTATGAGATATGATTTTCACCTGAGATACTTTATTATCCGAGTCCATAGCGACAAGCATTTCAACAGGTCCGATATAACCGTCCATGGTAACATATACAGCATATCCTGCAAGCTTCCCTTTATAGTACACAACATACACAGGGCAGTTTTCCACTGTATCATACAATTCAGCGCGGTCGCAATCAGGAAACAAGTCAAGAACCGCTTCCCTGCGCATATCTTTTATTCCTTTTTCTGCTGCAAAAATAGTAAGAACATTTGTAACAGCCAGAATCAAAGCGCATGCCGCGCAAAGTATTACAAGAAAAAGAGAATTTTTCATATTCGGCACACCGGCTGCAATATTCTGACCCGGTGCAGGTGCAAATTCTTCTGGATCAAACTCCGGAGAATTGATATCCTCTTCCGTCAGCCGATTCTCTCGGAAATCTTTTTCTTTCATCTATGTGACCTTTCCTTTCTTCGCATTTGGAAGGGAGTGCCATTCAGCGGGCAGACTGCTTCTTGTCTGCTTTTATCCCAAAGCGTACCGGCACAGTAAGCCGCTCAATCAAAGGTACAAACAAATTCATAATCAGAACTGCGTATGCAGCACCTTCCGGATATGCCCCGAAATATCGGATAAAGACGGTAATCAGCCCGCAGCCCACGCCGAACACGAGTCGACCCGTATTGGTAACCGGCGTAGTAGTAAAATCGTTTGCAGCGATAAACGCGCAAAACAAAAGGCTGCCGGTGAAAATACTGAAAAGTGCAAAATTTCCGTTTTCACCTTCTATACGAGGAAAGAAGAAAAACAGAGCAGCGGCTGTTCCAACGAATGCCACAGGAATATGCCAAGTAATTACTTTCCGAATCAGCAGATAGATTACGCCGATGGACAGTGCCAGCGCCGACACTTCTCCGATTGCTCCGGCATAATCACCCAAAATAAAATCAAACAAAGAATCAGACGGTATAACTCGTTCTTTTAAGGACAGCAGCGGCGTAGCCGCAGAAACTACATCTGTTTTCGGCACAGCAAAGCGTGTCATCTCCTCCGGCCAGCAAAGTGCAAGAAATACTCTCCCCGCAAGCGCCGGATTGACCAGATTTTTCCCGATTCCACCGAAAAGCTGTTTTGCTATCACAATTGCAAAAAAAGCACCTGCTATGGGTATCCAAAAAGAAACCTTTGACGGAAGACTGAGACCCAAAATCAGCCCTGTCACCACCGCTGACAGATCGGTAATCATCATTGTACGTTTGGTAAGCTTCTGAAATCCTGCCTCAAACAGAACGCAGGAAGCAATACTGATCAATACTACGATCAGCGCGCGCCAACCAAAAGAAAAGATTCCCCAAAGCAAAGCGGGCATCAGAGCGATAATCACATCCAGCATCAAAGCACGGGTGGTATCAAGACATTTTATATGAGGTGCAGGGGATACGCAAAGCAGCTCCGGCAGTCTATATACAGCTTCATCCGTGTCCCGCTTCTTATTCAGATCCGTTTCATTCATAGTAAATCCCTACCCTTCGTGTTTCGCATGATTTCTGCGCTGTTCAAGCACCGCTTGCTTTGCACGCACTGTAAGCTGTGTCACAGGAACACCGCCTGGACAAATATACGAGCATGTTCCGCACTCGATACAATCCAGCGCGCCAAAAGTCGCTGCTTCATCGGTATTTCCCTGCTGGATTGCAGACGCGATTTTCAGCGGCATCAGCTTCATAGGACAGGCACGCACGCAGCGTCCGCAGCGGATGCAAACGGTCGGCAGTTTGGATTCATAATCAAAATAATCACTGAAAACCAGGACAGCAGACGTCATTTTTGTTACAGGCGCATTGGGATCCCACTGTGCCTGTCCCATCATAGGACCTCCGCACACAATCTTTTTAGGCTGCGCCGACAGTCCGCCACAGTGGGCAATCAAATCTTTTAAAGGCGTGCCCACAGGCACAAGCAGATTTTTTGGCGTTTTCACGCAATCCCCGTCTACAGTAACAATCCGGCGAATCAGAGGCATTCCTTTGGCCAGTGCTTCATATACTGCAGCACAGGTTTGCGCATTAAAAACAACGATTCCCTCATCCAGAGGCGTTCTGCCGACAGCAATTTCCTTTTTAGTAAGCGCATAAACAAGCTGTTTTTCCGAGCCGGCAGGATATTTTGATGTAACTTTTTTTATCTGGATCAATCCATTTTCACCTATAAGGGTCTGAAGCGCTTCTCTTTCATCCTTCCGGCTGCCCGCAACAGCAATCCAGGCATGCCGAATTCCCAGCGCCACCATAATGATTTTCAGTCCATGAATCATTGCCGCAGGATTTTCCAGGACAAGTCGGTGATCTGCACAAAGAAAAGGCTCGCTTTCAATACAGTTTACAATCAGCGTATCTGCTTTTCCTCTGGCTGCCGCAAGCTTTGCATAGGTGGGAAAAGCAGCAGCGCCCATACCGATGATACCTGCGGCACGCACAGCCGCAATAATCTCGTCAGCGGACGCATCGGAAAGCTTCTTACCAAACGGAACCACAGTATCTGCAAGTGTATTCTTTCCGTCATTTTCTATCACGATATTATAGGAAGCGCCGCCTTTCTGCGCCGTTACCTCTTCTATTTTCACAACAGTTCCGGACACGCTGGCATGAACGGGAGCACCAAGCCCTCCCGGAACATCCCCGATCAGTTGCCCCATGCGAACAGTATCGCCGACCTTTACTGCTGGTCTGCACATAACGCCTACATGCTGCGTCAAAGGCACAGACACAAACTTCGGAGGTGCAATTTCCTCAATTGGAACATTTTTTGTATATTTATGATCATCCGGCCATACGCCGCCTTTGAAGGTGTAAGACAACTTTGTTCACCTCTATTTACAATTGATTTCCTTCCCAGCGTCCGAAAACAGTAAAGTTTACTACACCGGGCACAATACCATCCGGCCATTTACAAAGCACAAGACGAACCCGTTTCGCCTTCATATGCTGTATCGGACGGTAATCTATAATCAGATCCTCCGTACTTTCGGAGCGATCCAATACACAAATCCAATTGCCATCTGCGTCTTCCGCCTCTATCTTATAGGCAAAAGCACCGGCAAGCACTCCTTTTTTTATATCCAGTCCAACATCCCGCCAGATAATTCTCGCACTGTAAATATCAAGGGGAGCATCTGAAAGTGCCACCTGCACAGTCAAAGCAGGATTTGCATCCTCCGGTGCGGGCTGCCACCAAGACAGCATGCTGTCATCTGCAGCATAAATAGGATCTCTCCCGGGAGCACTGGAGGTAGCGCTGGTTCGTTTATGCTGAGTCACCGGCACAAGTCCGGCTGCATTCCCTTTATAAGGTTCTGGCTGCATTCCCGGTACCCATTGGGGAATTTCAGAAGATGCGGTTGCGATTATGTCTCCGTTTTCATCAAATCCGATGGGGTCATACCCAATTCGCCGTTCAAACTCCCCTGCGTAACACATACAGCAGGTGTAAAATGCCCATACAGTATCATTTGGACCGTCCACAATACAGCCATGCCCCGGACCGCGCACAAGCCCGCTGCGGTTCATCATAAAAGGGCTTGTCTCCATATACTCCCACGGTCCCAGAGGAGATTTGCCTTTATATGCACCCATAGCATAGGTGATCCATTCTGTGCCGGGACCGCAATAGGTAAGATAATAGGTATCACCGCGTTTGTACATCCAGGCACCTTCTGTCCAGCTATAGGAGCCGTCTTCGTTCCAGTCGCCCATCCTCTCCCACAGATGATCCGCCGTGTTCATAGCAAACATAGTTGAAAGCGGGGTAATCAGCTGTGTGGGGTTATGCGGATCCAACTGTGCGCCTTTGATGGCGCCGCCGCAGCCGCAATAAAGATATAAGCTGCCGTCCGTATCAGAAAACAGCATGGGATCATCCACATAGATGTCGCAACCGTTCATATCCAGCATTGGACCGATTGATTCAAAGGGACCAAGCGGCGTTTTACTTTTATAAAGAACAGAAGAACTGGCAAGCAGGTAGAACATGCCGTTATGCTTAACAACAGTGGGCGCATATCCGCAGTCATACGGCTCCATTTTCTGATGCTGCCATGTAATAAAATCCTCTGACCAGTATACCATACCACATGAGGGATAGAGATACCATTTTCCGTCTTCATATAAAACGGTAGGATCAGCCGTTTCCCGATAGTCCATACGGGTTTTGCCTTCTATATAACAATTCCTGCCGATTGGATAATCCGGCAGTGGAATGGGATTACAGTATGTTTTTGCAGCATCCATTGAGCGCAGTACCTTCCTTTATACCATAAAGATGGGTCTATTGTATCATAATTCCGATACAAATTCCACCCCTTTACGCATATATATTTTGAATTTTTTCAGCATGCGTATAAATTCATCCCCATTTGAAATCGCAGAACAGAACACATAAACTTATTTATCCTTTTCATATTCGTTTGTACTCTATCTTTTTATTTTGTACGACATAAATACAGGCAATTGGATGATATACTGCAAACAAGTTAAGCTTAACGAAAATAAATTAGTGAAAACACACAAACCATTAAAAGAAAGAGGTAAATAGAAATAATCAAGCAACTCAAAAAATTGTTCTTCCTAATACCATTAAAAAAATCCAAAACATGATAAAGGCGCCGCATCACTGCGACGCCTTTCGCTTATTTCCGCCTTTTGAAAGTGAAGGCCAAAACCAGTCCTAACGCGAGAACCAATACGCTAACACCAATCACAATCCACGAAGAATCGGATATGGTGTTTTGTCCCTGCGATTGCATTTGCCCACCGCCAAAGTTGCCGGGCATCTGCGGTATTCCGTTGTTGCCCGAACCGTTGTTATCGTTAGCATTTGAATCATCCGACGAGTTATCTTCTGTGGCATTATTATCGGTTTGTGGCTTTTGGATATCGCTGTTAAACTTATCCTTATCGCCACCCATTGTACTACCCATGGAACCCATGTCGTTAATCTGCATATCGCCGGCATCAATAAGTGTATCACTCTCTTGGGTATCGGAAGTAGAACCGATTGTACCGTCAAGCTGACCGCTGATGCTTTCCGCACGCAGCAAACAGAACTCTTTGAGCGTAGATATACCTGTTTTGAATTCATCGTAAGTGCAGAATTTTGTCGGATCTTTTTCAACATACGGCGAAATCATTGCATTTACATTATCAATCATTTCAGAGAAACAACCGCTATTAAAACAGGTCGCAATGAACTCAGCAAAATACTGATGATACAGTTCGGTATATTCCTCGCTTGCAAAGATCCAAGCAAGCATCGGTCTGTCGGATGCATCGCCGCCGGATACGGGAGAGTCGATGGGATAGTTCACAAGGCTGATAGCACTACCCATAGACTGAAATCCGCCAAAGGCAAGGTTGTAATCCCAAGGAATCATCTGCATCTGTCCGTCATTCTCATAGAGATAATAGTTATGAATCATCGATCCGGTATAGCTGTCAAAATTCACAACAAAATTATGTACCACGAAATAACGGATAACCGTATCAATATCTACGGTGTTGTCCAGATCCTCGCCATTTGAGAGTTTTCTTAATGCTTCAATCAAACGGGCTTTGTCGAATTCTGTAATATCGGTCTTGGCATTATCAAAAATATTTGAGTAGCTTTCGGTATTGTCATCGATATATTTAAGAAGAACATCATCGCTGTTGTTCATCATTCCGCCGCCACCCATACCGCCTGGCATATTACCTTGCATACCGTCTGGCATTTCCATCCCATCCGGAATTTCAATATCGTCCGGCAACTCAAATCCATCCGGAGGCGTCATACCTTCGGGCATCTGATCTCTGAATCCTCTTTGAGTACCGCCGGGCATCTGGTTATTGATGTCCCCATCGGTATTTCTATTTGGAAGATGCTGAAAACCGCCGTCGTAATTATTATTCGGAGGTTGATTGTCGGTTATACCAGTACTATCGTCCAATTCGGAATCACCCAAAAGCTCATCCATATCAAACTTTTCACCGTTGCCGCGACCGCCGCCCATGCTCATACTGTCGGGTTTATAAAGTTCGCCGTAATCTTTGCCGTAATTACGCCGCAGGAAGGATTCTTCCACACCCTCTACCGCAAGATAAAGTCCCCAATCTTCGCCGTTTACCGTGATATAGGCATAACTGCAAAGAGGAGAAGCAACACCCATTTCATTCATCATCTGATAGCTCAGATAGTCCTTCATATAGGTGTTGTCCTGAATAATGTTGTTCAAGCACAACTTATCAAGTCCGTAGTAGGTATTAGTACTGTCGTAATGATCAAACTCAATTTTATAGCTGTAGCGATCATTGCTTACCTGACTGAGTGAGGTATTACCCTTTCCACGAATGGCAACATTCTTATATGCTTCGTTGTCGATCACGACAGTACAGGTATAGTATTCTTCGCTTTTACAATTAGCCGTAAATTCATCCCACTCATCCATAATGATATCAATGATATGAACTTTTGATGTGTCGAACAGCGTTTTTTCGTATCCCATTACGGTGGATGCTTTCTGAACTCCGAAGTGTTCGGCATTTATAAAAAGCAAGGTCAGAATCAGCGTGAGGGCAAGGACAACACAGCAAATTTTATCAAAATGCTTGTGTGTTGACATAGTTGTAACCTCCTTAACCCATATATTCGCCGTTGTAGCTTACAAGAACCGCACTGTTGACACCGGGCATAGTGCTTAAAGCATTGACAAAGTCGGTGTTGTCATTTGCCATACGGATTTCGAGATTCAGTTCAATCAAGCCGTTCGTTGCGGTCTTGCTCTTAACAACGCATTTCTGAACATTGCCTTTAAGGAAATCAACCGCTTTCTTTTCGGTCATAGCATCAGCGCAGGAAAGAACAGCGATATAAGGGTTGCAATGGGATTTTTTGTTCACGAACACAAGCAGGATCACGCCGATAATAATGCTGCCGATTACTGCAAGCGGAATCATACCGGCTGCAAGTACGATGCCGACTGCAATTGCCCAGAAAAGAAAAGCAATATCAAGGGGTTCTTTAATTGCAGTACGGAAACGAACAATAGAGAGTGCGCCGACCATACCGAGGGAAAGGACTACATTAGAAGTTACAGCAAGAATAACGGTAGTTGTTATCATTGTAAGAGCAACGAGGGTTGTTCCGAAACTGGAGGAATACATAACACCCGGATAGGTCTTTTTATATACAAGAAAAACAAACATACCAAGGCCAAAAGCCAGAGCCAAGGCAATCACCATATCGAGAATACTCACACTTGTGATATTTTCCAGAAAACTCGATTTAAAAATGTCACTGCAAGTCATAATACATACTCCTTAAAATTATAAATTTGATCATTTAGCCGTATATTCTGCACAAAGCATATTTTGAAATTGCGCCTACTCGGCAATTTGGAAGTTGCACAGCATCACGGATAATGTCCGGGAGATATTCATCCCACTTTACTTCAAGAATGATTGGTGCATCACCTGCGGGAACCGTAACACAGTTGGGATTCAAAAAGTCCGTGCAGTTCATTCCCGTGCGAATGTTATAGTCGAGAGTTACTCTGACATTACCGGGCGCAAACACAAAAGGTTCTCTTAGATAGTCTACAATGGTTTTGGGGCGCAATGCCTGACTCATCATTTTACTGTATAATTCTTGAATCAAGGGAACACCGCTATCTATCATCCAATCATAATTGCCATCAACAATCGACTGTGCTTGCCCAGTTGCAAGTGCTGCACTATCCTTCATACACAAACCGTTAACCTTGCTTTTTTTCTCTAAATGGATTACGGATGTGTCATTGTTATAGTATCGAATGCGGAACTTTTCACGGACATTCACACCTTCAAGCTTCTCCCTCAGTGCTTTGTCAGATGCGTTATCGAAATATAAACTGCGGATCAGATATTTGCCGTAAACAGCATGAGCATCCCGTTTCATAACGGCTGACAAACGCTGACGGAGAACAAACATATCGCCGTAGCTGATTTCGTGTTTCCATTCGTGTCGGTATTTCATTTTTTCACTCCTCTCCCATTTAGCTTCTGCATAAAAAAAGTCTCCTGTACTTTGACGGCATCATTGTACAGGAGAAAGATTGAAGTTTTATTGAAAACCTTAAACTTATTTACAAAGCAGGGATTTGTACTCTGAATTCTACAAGTCCGTTATAGCAAAGTACCTCAATGCGACCTTTGTGCGAGGTTACTATTGCTTTTGCAATGGCAAGACCCAAGCCGTAATGCTTGTCCTCACCGTTACGAACAGCGTCTACACGATAGAAGCGTTCAAATATCTGTTCCCGTTGTTCTACGGGTATTTCGTCGCCTTTATTGATTACCGATAGTTTTGCAAAGCCGTGTTCCTTTTTTAAGGACAAACACACTTCGCCTTGTTCTCTGCTGTGACAAATAGCATTATCAAGCAGTATGGAAACAATTTGTTTTAGTTGTGTGCCGTTGCCTTCCACACCAATATCGCTTGCTATATTACTGTTCAGCACGAGTCCCTTTTCAAAGGCAACACTTTCAAACGGAAGAGCTTCACCGGTAACAAGACGGCTGAAATCAATGTGCTCCATCTGCGATGTTACGTTCTCTGTTCGGGCAAGATCAAGGAGCTGACCGACCAGCATTCCCATTCGCTGATTTTCGTACTGAATATTTTGGAGCCATTGATTGTCACCAATCTCACGGAACAATAGTTCTGCATTCGCACTGACTACAGACACCGGTGTTTTCAGTTCGTGTCCTGCATCGGATATAAACTGCTTCTGCTTTTGGTAGCTTTCTGCAAGTGGATTTACAATTTTTCTTGCAAGGAACACAGAAAGGAAGAAAAACAATATCAAAGCAACGCCGCCGAAAATCAGTGTATAGCGAAACAAGGTCATTGCGCTTTCGTTTACTACGGTATTATCCATAAATGTAACAAGGGTATATCCGCCTTTGTCTGTCTTGTAAAAAGCAAGATTGTTTACGGTTCCAGCGGCTTTATTGTTCTTTATTATGCTCTGCGCTAATTTTTCCAACTCATCGTCGGTATGCACCGTCGGCGGCTCATTCTTAATTTCAATAATATCACCGTCATAGGAAACAGCAACAGTATAGAAAGTGGACAACTGAAACATTGGGGATTGCGGATCAAAGTCGGAATGAAAACCGGGATTTCCGCCGGGAATCGGCTTGTTTGGAGGCATCATTCCTTCAAACGATTGCGGAAGCACATACATTTCGGCGTGCGCTTGAAGCATCTGTTCATTCTGTTTTGCCATTTCAAAATAACTGGATGCGTAAATAACGCTGAGTGTTCCTACCCACAGAAGTACAAGAATGGACATAATGGCGGCAACGATTTTTCTTCTTGATTTCTTAAACATCGTCACACCTCAATTCATATCCAATTCCTCTCACCGCTTTTATTTCCGTTTTCGCTTTAACGAAGGCAAGTTTCTTGCGTGTAAAAGACATATACACTTCTACATTATTGTACTCGGCATCACTTTCAAAGCCCCAAATCTTCACTGCAAGTTGTTCACGGGTGAGAATCTGACCGCTGTTTGCAATGAAGTATTCAAGGATTCGGTACTCTTTTTCACTCAGCCTTACACTCTGACCGTTTGCAGTGCAGGATAATGCAAGTGTGCTTGAGTCAAGGGCAATATCACCGCAGGATAATATTCCGTCGGTCGTACCGAGCGCTCGTCTGCCAAGCGCTCGAAGCCTTGCGAGTAATTCCCTTGTCATAAAGGGTTTTGTCAGGTAATCGTCTGCACCACTGTCAAGACCGGTTACCTTGTCGTCAATCTCCGCTTTGGCGGTGAGCATTAGTATCGGTGTCGCGATTGCTTTGCTGCGGGCTTTTTTAGCAATTTCAAACCCGTTTATTCCGGGCAGCATAACATCAAGAACAGCGATGTCATAAATACCGCTCTCAATAGCGGATAAACCGTCAACGCCATTTGCATAGTAATCAACTTCATATTTTTCAAGACGTAATATTTCACACAGTGCCTGCGCAATTCTTTTTTCATCTTCAACAAGTAGAATCCTCATAGTGGCACCTCCATATATAATCGTTATACCATCTGACAGATCCTTTTGCCATGATAGCTCCTTTCCCTTTCCCGGCAAATGGAACTGCTGTGATGTGCTTTATACAGTTTATCATGAATATATGACGAAAGCAACAGCCGTCTGCCGCTGACGGCTGGCTGTTTGCGCTGCTGCATCAAATTTTTCCACATTGCTTTTCCGAACATTAGAATTTCTCCTCATATATTAAAAGGTACGCTGCAATATAAACGGCGTGCTGATAAAAGCAGAAAATGTTGTAAAGAAATACATCTTGGCCTTTTTGTATTGGATATTTTTATTAATGTATAACCACTGGTTTGATACTTTTCTGCGTGTGGCAGATGCAGGCAGTTTTAATAAAGCGGCAGAAGAATCGTTCATAACGCCGACTGCTGTTATCAAACAAATCAATCTGCTGGAAGCGGAATTGGGAGTCAGACTTTTTGAAAGAACCCATAGAGGACTGACATTAACAAAAGCTGGGAAATCACTGTATCAGGACACAAAATACATCATTCAATATCGTCGGGATTCCATAACACGGGCAAAAAATGCGATGCAGGATGACACGAGCATCATCCGCATCGGCACATCACCCATGACGCCGGCTCAGCTTCTCATGCAGCTTTGGTCGAAGATACAAGCACGTTGTCTTTCAAATCATTCCCTTTGAAAACACACCGGAAAACGCAAGAGAAATCCTTGCCAATTTGGGAAAAAATATTGATGTAATTGGCGGTATCTTTGATGAAACCATGCTTGGACTGCGAAACTGCGCCGGATTAGAGCTTTCACGTGAGCCATTCTGCTGTGCCGTTTCCATCCATCACCGGCTGACCGCTAAGGATAAACTCAAGATCAAAGATCTGTATGGAGAAAACCTGCTGCTCATGCATAGAGAATGGAGTCATTATGTAGATACGCTTCGTGATGAGCTATGGAAAAATCACCCGAAAATCAGAATCGTTAATTTTGAATTTTACAATATGGATGTGTTCAACCGCTGTGAAAATACGAATGATGTCCTGCTTGCCATTTCAGGTTGGGCGAATGTGCATCCGCTTCTGAAGGTCATTCCTGTAGAATGGGATTACAGCATTCCATACGGCTTGCTACATTCCCCGAAACCATCTGAAACCGTAAAAAAATTCCTGAAAGCGGCTACTGAAGCCGTAAAGGATCATAAATTTGAGTTTAATAAGGCGCATAGCGCCGTCATTCAACGTTTTCAATTAGAGATTGCAACTCCCACTGAAAAAATCAAACGGAACCTGCCGCCTTAGAGGCAAATTTCGTTTGATTTAGTTATAACCTTTGGGTATATACTGATAAACGAATCGAGACTTCTCATGAGGTCTCGATTTTTTATATAATATGATCAGAGAACGGAAAGGCGATTCTGGGCATTCTTCAAATAAAACCGTTATTTGCAATCCAAACATCAAATTATTTTCTGCCCTTTCCATACGCATAGCCAAATTGAAACATCTTCCACATCCAAATATGCGGAGAAGAAAAATTGTATTCCTTTGACCAATATCACTGAGGGATCAGAAAACACCTTTTTGATGATGGCAAATAATCT
>BLMO01000153.1 GCA_011957885.1 Clostridiales bacterium | reverse complement strand
CAATATCAGACGCAGGTACGTTACATCCGCCGGGGTGATTCTTCCGTTCCCGTCTACATCGCCCAGCTTCAGCTCCGGACCCGGATCTGGTTCTTCAGACTTTTCCTGCCGCAACGTGCTAAAGTTTTTGTGTGAAGGCTGTTTTTCATCTGCTTTATATCCCATCACTTCCACAACATTGATTTGATCAAAATCGAAATCTTCTGCGTTTAATGTAATGGCAGCCTTTCGATTATTCACGTCAGCAGTTCCTGCCAAAATTCCATTTACATAAAATTCTACAGTTTTAATTGTAAACATCTTAACATCTGCGCATACAGTAACCGTATCTCCGACAGAATACGCATCGGCGGAAGAATACAAAGATGATGTATCATACGGCAAAACATTGTTGTCACTGTCCAGGAAAGATACAGTTAAATAGTCGCTTCTTTTATAATTGTTAATAGATTTGACCGTCGTGTCCAATGTAGTAAACTGATCATCCAGCCAATGTATACGATTGGTCAGCCAAGTTTTCAGTTTTTCCACTTCAAATTCAAAAGAATCATTGTATTCCCAACGCGCATTGTCAGCATGCGCGGATTCCTTCAGGTATTCATAGTGCGTGTCAATAATACCGCCCGGCTTGATCACATCTTCAAGCTTATCCCGGATCTGCCAGTACCGTTCCTGCGCAAGAGCTACAAAATACGGGTCAGAACAAATACCGCGATACCACCAGGTTGTTATACTGTGCGCATTGCACTGCCAAACATAATAGGCACTTGCCGCTCCGTTCCATCCGTCAGCCGCCCAGTCCATATCCCATATGGGACCCATTTTGAAGGGTTCATCGATATCTTTATAAAAGTATGTACTTTTCCGACCTGTTTCATAGTTGTTATACAGTTCTGTAATCATGAAGTAATCCAGCAAAGAATCCATATCAAACAGTTCAGAATAATGAACCTGTTCACCGTTCAGCGATGCATAATGGGTTGGAGAAAACACAGCTGATTCGAATGCATACAATTCCTTGCGAACATTCGTCCATATAGTTCTGTTGGTATATGCATACTCCGGTTTGTTAAACTGAATGGTTGTGCCCCGAGGGGTTCCGAAGGTAAAAGGACTATCCTTTTCATGGGCATCTATATTTAAAAGATATCCGCCGGTGCATTCCGGATATTCAAAGTAATCTGACACATTGTATGTAATTCCGTTAAAGGTAACCTGATCCGAGGTAATCCAGGCGAGATCCTCCGTCATCTGATCTTCTAACATATCCCGCTGATCTTTGGAAAGTCCCTCTGCTTTGCATATTGCCTTTGCAGCATCTTCCGCAGTATCCTCCCAGTTATAGACGTTCACACGGTCGGGGGACACACGGATATGCTCCGTCAAGCGGTAGTTTCCAACATACTCGCCGTTCAGAATCAAATCTACCCAAGTGGACTCCATAGCCACTTCTGCTCCAATAGCAGCAGACAAATCGTAAGCAATTTTATCCCGCATCAGAGAACGGTCAAAATAATTTGCTATAAGAACCCAATGTTTATTTTTGCCCATACCGAACAAATCTGTTTTTGTATCCAGCTTCAGCTTATACGGCTTTTTCAAGCCGTATTCCCATGTGGTATTTCCACGCCCTTTGATTTCAGTTTTTCCGTTGTAGAGCGTAGTGTTTCCGGAATTATACAAATCACTGCCCTGTATGCGCATATCGGCATTGATATAATATTCTTTGGTAGTGATTGCCTCGCCGCCTTCCGTGTCGATATATATAACGGGAAGCAAGCTGCAATACATTTTCAATGTATCTGCCACAGCGCCGGTACTGTCTTTGATTTCAACAGAAATCCATTTTTCCACATCCGATTTGGTTGGGGTATAAGTATTGGAGGTATTCCCCCGCACCGCATATGTACCAACCTTCCATGTATAGGTATAATCGTTCGGATTTCCACTGGGAACGAGCACTGTCAGCGGCGAACCGATCTTCGCATATTCCTGTGCAAACTGAAAGGTATCTACACTAATGTTTTGTCCGCGAAACAGCCCTGCATCCCGGTATGTCTGCAAAACCGCCGCACCGTCAGAATTGAAATTGTATGCAGTAAAATCCTCTGCTGTATTTGAATCGGCACCGTTTGTTCTGGCATAAACTGTATGTTTATTGCCTGCTTTTACTGCAAAATTTCCCTGAGACGGATCAGCGGCGAGCGCGCCGCGGCCAAATCCATCTATAATATTGCCTGCCGCATCCAGTATAAAAACACTGCAATCCTTATTTCCAAAAACAAGAGAGGGATCATACAAATTGCAGTCATCCTCATTATCTGCAAATACTACAATCGGAAAGCTTGGATCTGCCTGTGCTTCCCGCACTCCCTTTATCAAATAGCCGTCACCCGCAGGAATGCTTCCCTGCAGGGAAAGCGTTTTATCCCCGCTTCCATCATTGTTGTTGTAACGAATCGCCCAACCGTTTAAATCTACCTTTTGGGCAGTTGGGTTATACAACTCAATAAAATTATGAGAAACTTTGGTATCTCCCTTTCCGCCGCCGCCAAATATTTGATTGATGACAACGTGATCCTCCGATGTTTCTGCAGCAACTCCCGTCAAACCGACTGGCAGCAGCATACCAAGCAGAATCAAAGCGGCAATCAGCTTGAAAAGTAATCGATGCCTTTGCATAATAATTTGCGTTCTCCTTCGATTGTGAATTTTATACAATGAGTTTAGCATATAAGATGACAAATTTCAACAATTTATCAAATTCTTATAAATGTTTTTTTAACTTCCATTTTATAATTATATATCTATACATATGAGTAATTAAATACTGTATGCACAAAAAACGCGCAGGGGCCGAAAGAATGCTGTACAATTTATGCTATATAAGTAGATTTTTCCCAAAGAATATGATATAATAGCCACTAGTGGCTATTATGACCGCTTTTGCTCCAGCGGCGCCGCTGGAGGGCGTTTTTTCAGTATCCTTCCGGAAAAAACGCTATAAGCGCAATCACCTATTGTTTTAAAAGAAAGGCATGGTTAAATTATGCTACTCTATATTGATCCCGGCACGGGAAGTATGCTTTTTGCAATTCTGATCGGTATAATCGGAGCGCTGAGCTATCTTCTCAAGGAATGGATGGTCAAGCTCCGGTTTATTTTAAGCGGCGGTAAAAAGGTAGAAACCAATGTAAGCCAGATACCGTACGTGATTTTTTCTGACGATAAAAGATACTGGACCGTATTTGAACCGATATGCCGCGAATTCGACAAACGCGGCATAGATATCGTTTATATGACCGCATCTCCGGACGATCCGGCGCTGACCTCTTCTTTAAAACACGTTAAGGGGAAATTTATCGGCGAAGGAAATAAAGCTTTTGCAAAACTCAATTTTTTAAATGCAGCAATTGTTCTGTCAACCACGCCGGGGCTGGATGTATATCAGTGGAAACGATCAAAAAATGTTAAATACTATGTACATATGCTTCACTGTGCAAACGAGGTTGCAGGATATCATATGTTCGGCATAGATTATTACGATGCTTTGATGCTGTCGGGCGAATATCAGGTGCGTGATACAAGATATTTGGAAAATCTACGCGGACTGCCCCAGAAGGAACTGATAAAAATCGGTATTCCATACATGGATGAAATGGCGGCACGGCTCAAGGCAAGCAGCGATACACCGTCTCATGAACGAACTGTACTGCTTGCTCCCTCCTGGGGGAAAAGTGCAATTTTTATGAAGTATGGCGGACATATTATCGACGTACTGCTTGAAACCGGATATCATATTATTATCCGGCCGCATCCTCAGTCATTTGCATCTGAAAAGGACTTGATGGACAAGCTGATGCATCAATATCCCAATTCCGAAAAGCTTGAATGGAATCGGGACAACGATAATTTTGAAGTGCTGAAGCGTTCAGATATTTTAATCTCTGATTTTTCCGGCGTAATTTTTGATTTTTCTCTAGTGTACGATAAGCCAATTATTTACGCAGACACAGAATTCGATAAAAGCCCCTATGATGCATGGTGGCTCGAAACGCCGTACTGGACTTTTACCGCATTGCCGAGAATCGGTCAGAAGCTGACTCCTGACAATTTGGACTCCCTGAAAGAAATGATTGATACCTGTATCACAGACCCGAAATATGCCGACGGACGGCATGCAGTGCGGTCAGAAACCTGGGAGCACCTGGGCGAAGGTACGATGCGGGCCGTCGATTATCTGACCAGAAAATACAGCGACCTTACAAAATCCGACAATAAAGACAGCAAAATAGCCAAAAAATAAATCCGGTCTTTATGGATAAAATCCGTACGATCAAGCAAAGTGTGCCGCAGAGACTGCGGCGGAATGGAGATAGCCATGTCTTTTGGGGCAATTTTAGATACACTATTGTTTAAACCTCTTCAGTTACTGTTCGAAGTGATCTATATGATCGCCGACAGAGTGATTGACAATCCAGGACTCTCAATCATTGTGTTGAGCCTTGTCATGAACTTTTTGGTTCTTCCGCTGTACAAGCGCGCCGATGCTATGCAGGAGGAAGAACGTGATATAGAAATGAAACTCCGCGACGGTGTGGCGCACATTAAAAAGACGTTCAGCGGAGACGAGAAAATGATGATTCTCCAAACATATTACAGGCAAAACAATTACAAGCCTACATATGTCCTGCGCGGAGCCGTCTCGCTTTTTCTCCAAATTCCGTTCTTCATTGCGGCATATCGCTTTCTCTCAGGTTTAAGCCTTTTAAACGGCGTGTCATTCGGACCCATAGCCGACCTTGGAAAACCTGACGGAATGCTTGTGATTGCAGGAGTTACAATTAACATTCTTCCTGTAATCATGACAGCTGTCAATCTTGTATCCTGCGTGATATTCACAAAGGGCGGTACACTCAAATCCAAAATTCAGCTTTACGCAATGGCATTGTTCTTCCTTGTATTTTTATATACTTCCCCTGCAGGACTTGTTTTCTACTGGACGCTGAACAATGTTTTCTCCCTTGTTAAAACAATATTCTATAAGCTCAAACATCCCGGTCGTGTACTCAGCGTAATCGTTTCCTTGGGAGGCATTGCACTGTTTGTATACGGATTGTTCTTCTACCCAGCACTCACATTAAGAAAAACCGCATTTTTCATATTCTGCGCAGTCGCGCTGCAATTTCCCCTACTATACTCACTGCTTAGCAAGAAGATCAAATCCTTATTCAAAAGCAAAAGCGTGCAGCCCAATAAAAAGATTTTCTTTGCAGGCGGAATATTTCTCTCTATACTCACCGGTGTGCTGATACCCTCTGCAGTGATCAACGCTTCTCCGCAGGAATTTGTAGATATCAATTATTTCTACAATCCGTTGTGGTATGTTGTATGTTCCTTCTGCTTTGCCGTCGGAATTTTTGTAATCTGGCTCGGCGTATTCTACTGGCTCGCTAAACCGTCTGGAAAGGTAATTTTTGAGAGGGCCGTCTGGATCCTATCCGGCGTCGCAATCACGGACTACATGTTTTTCGGCAAAGATCTCGGAATTTTGAGCGCCGATTTAAAATTTGAAAACGGCCTTCATTTTGATTTAAAAAATCAGCTGATCAATGCCGCAATTCTGCTGGCAGCAGCAATCCTGTTTTATATCTTTATTCAATTTTTGAGAAAGCATACGTTCAACATTTTGGTTATAGCATCCCTCGCCCTTGCGGGGATGTCAGTAGTAAATGCAGTAAACATAAATGCGTCTGTGAGCACACTTAGAAATCAGGCAAACGCAGAAGAAATGCCAAGCTTCACTTTAAGTCGGGACGGCAAAAATGTTGTAGTGCTTATGCTGGATCGGGCTATGGGTGAATACATTCCATATCTTTTTCATGAAAAGCCGGAACTGGAGGAAAAGTTCTCGGGTTTTACGTATTATTCCAATGTAATATCCTTTGGGGGTAATACGAATTTCGGTGCACCTGCACTGTTCGGCGGATATGAGTATACGCCTGAAAAGCTGAATAAAAGGGACAACCTCCCCTTGGTCGAAAAGCATGATGAAGCTCTGAAGGTCATGCCGCTACTGTTTGACAAAAACGGTTACGATGTAACTGTTTGCGATGCGCCGTATGCAGGATATCAGTGGATCCCCGACTTATCCATCTATGACGACTATCCTGATATTCAAACTTACCTTACAGAGGGTAAATTCACTGACAATGCGATAAGAGAGCAAACAGTTAAGAGCCGGCAAAGAAACTTTTTCTGTTATGGTATTCTGAAGTCAGCACCGCTTTGCTTTCAGGAAGTGATCTATAACAAGGGCTCCTATAACGGGGAAATTTCTACCGAATCCGGTCAGTGCTACGGTCAGATAAGGACAGAAACAACCGTTGCCACCGGCAGAAACCAAGGCTTTATGGATAGCTATAATGTAATGACAAATCTGTCTCATATGACCAATATCACTGAGGGATCAGAAAACACCTTTTTGATGATGGCAAATAATCT
>BLMO01000152.1 GCA_011957885.1 Clostridiales bacterium | reverse complement strand
CAATCCCCCAGTCTCCACTGCGTGGAGCCAGCCCCCTTTGCACAAGGGGGCCTTTAAGAGATTTTGCTACGCGACAGTTCCCTTTGCACATGGGGCCTTTAGGGGATTTTGCTACGCAACAGTTCCCTTTGTTAGGAGACCTTTTCCTTTTGCCGGACTGTTACTCTAAAAAGGGACGCTATGAAAGCGCCCCTTTTTACACAGTGAAATCGACTACCCAGTAAATTCTACAGGAGCAGTGCCGCCCACGCCATTATTTACATTTAGCCCGAAGCTAACAGTAATTGCCTCGTCTACCGCCTGCATCATATGATCATCCAAATGTCCCATTTTTTCCTTCAGTCTTCGCTTGTCAATCGTGCGAATCTGCTCCAGCAGAACCACCGAATCCCGCTGCAGTCCTACCTTTTCTGCATAGACATCAATATGTGTAGGCAATCTGGTTTTTCCAAGTTTGCTGGTAATCGCGGCAGCAATCACAGTAGGACTGTATTTGTTTCCCACATCATTCTGCACAATCAGCACAGGGCGCAGTCCTCCCTGCTCACTGCCCACCACCGGGCTGAGATCTGCATAATATATATCACCGCGTTTGACTGTCACGTTATCACTCTCCGTTATCATAAACTTCCTTGCATTTCTGTTTTTAGTATTTCCGCAAAGGACACGGTTTTAATCATGAAACAGAGAAAATTTCCCGCAAAAATTTATTTTTCCGCATTTTAAATAATGCCGTTTACTCCTTATCGGGACTGCTAATTCCGTGCCCCAATATTATCATATTCCCCATTGCCTGCCATTGACAAAAAGCAGTGAACACGGTATAATATCCGCAGAAGGATTTACTGCATAAGCCTTTGCGGCGCTGCCGCTGCAAATCCAAAGAAGGAGTTCCCTATGGGAGTTCACAAAAGAAAGGCTGGTTATTGAGATGAAAAAAAGTACGCTGATCATTCTGCTTGTCACAGCTGCACTTTTGATCGCTGCAGCTATAACCTGCGCCGCTTTTCTGTTGCTGGGCGATTCCGAACAGCAACCTGAACAAACAGAAAAACCAACAGATACCATACACGAAAATGTAGAATACAGATACAACGAAGATGGGCAAATCTCCAAAATTATATATTACGATAACGATGTGCTCCAGGGCAGCACGGATTACGTATACATGGAAGACTATACCTGTATAGTCTACTTTGACAAGGATAACAAACAGACAGGCTATGAGCAGACCAATCACAACGCCCTGAAAAATCCCACAAAATATGTAAAAAAAGAAGGGGACACACTGCTCGAATCGATTGAATATGATTATTTTGACGACCTTGCCACGCTGCAGAAGAAAACTACAAAGACTTATACAGACGGTGTGGAGCATGCCGAAAAAGAATATTATAATGAGCTGGGACAAATGACCCGCAAATGCACGTATGAGGACGGCAGCCTAATCAGCGATCTCACCTATACATACAATGAAGCAGGCGAAGCAGTAGATTCCGCTCCTACAACTACTTCTGCAAATTAAATACCTTAGAAAGGCACGTTATCATTATGCAAAGAAATATCCAGCGTGTACTGGCAGCGCTGCTTTGTCTCTCCTGCCTCGTCGGACTGCCTGCCTGCAAATCCAGCAGCAATCATCAGAATGACAAGGAAACAGACGCAGTGACAGACGGAACTGCATATGAATACAGCGCAGGCGGAAAGGTTTTATCTGCTGTAACTTATGAAGGCGGGGCAGAAGTCAGCCGAATCGAATATGACTACTGGCCAAGCGGCAGTGTGCAAACCATTACCTTTACAGAAGAAGGCAAGCCAGTGGAGACCTGGAACTACATATATGGCGACGACGGGGTCACTCTGCGCAGTCGGGCACGGTCATATACTGAGGATGAAGTTCCCTGTTCCGACATTTATGAGTATGACGAATCCGGAAAATTGCAAAAGCTTTCCACATATGAGGATAATGTGTACTGCGGCAGCTTCCAGTACACGTACAACGAAAACGGGGAAACCTCTTACAGCTGTCAGGTGGACGCGAACGATGATGTGATCAATTACACGGAATACGTTTTCAACGATGATGGCACCACCCGCGCAGGATATTACTATGAATACGGCAGTCTGGCACGGTATTGGATCAACACTTATGAAAATGACGTTATTGCGTCTGTTACATTTTACACCAGTAAAGACGCAGTCCTATCCGAAACCAAATATGAATATAACAGTGACGGCAAGGTTTCCCGCATGCTGTTTTATGACGCGGAAGGTATCATGGTAAGCTATATGGAATCTCTGTACAATGACGCTGGTGTGCATTATAAAGATATTTACTACAAAGACGGTCAGCCCGTATACGGCTATAACTACACCGAAGAAGGCATTTCCACGTATTTTGAATATTGACACTGACAGAAAAAAGCCCGCTTCCACACAGAAGCGGGACTTTTTTAGTTTTCTCATACAAAGGAACTTCCACGCAGCACAAACCAAAATCCCCTCTTATGCAAAAGGAGATGGAACACCGTTTGCCCCCACCAATCAAAAGCCTCCCTTGTGTAAAGGGAGGTGGCGCGGCCGTGCCGGAGGGATTGTATAAACATATTGCCGTTTGAATGATCCTGCAAAATGATAGTAGAAACAATCCCCCAGTCTCCACTGCGTGGAGCCAGCCCCCTTTGCACAAGGGGGCCT
>BLMO01000151.1 GCA_011957885.1 Clostridiales bacterium | reverse complement strand
CTTGAAAAATATGTATAATAAAACACAAACAAACCAATTTCACGAAAGGATACAAAAATGAGCAAATACACTCCCTTATGGAAATATATCTCTCAAAATGGCGCTCCCTCCCTCAAATGAACATTTGATGAAATACAGCAGATCATAGGATTCCCGCTGGACCATTCCTTCCTGCGTTTCAAAAAAGAGCTGCTGGAATATGGGTATCAGGTTGAAAAAATATCTACGAAAAATCAAACGGTCCTTTTCGGCAAAACAGTCTGACAGAAGAATTGCTCACCGCACCGCCGTATGGTTGACAAACAGCAGCTCGTATGATAAAATATAAAATCAATATCCAATACATAAAGGACCGGGCAACGCCCGGGTATGGTGACAGACAAATGGCTGGCAGAATCAGAGCGGGAATCGTTGGTGCTACAGGCATGGTAGGACAGCGGTTCATTACCCTGTTGGAAAATCATCCTTATTTTGAGGTAACTGCCCTTGCGGCAAGTGCGCGCAGCGCAGGTGCGAAATATACAGATGCAGTAGGCGACAGATGGAAGCTGTCCTGCGAAATTCCCGAGTACGCACGGGATATGGTGGTTATGGACGCTGCGGACATTACGGCTATGAAAGAAAAAGTAGATTTTATTTTCTGTGCTGTAGATATGAAAAAGGACGCAGTCGTTGCAATGGAAGAAGCATATGCAAAGGCAGAACTGCCTGTTATCTCCAACAACAGCGCCAACCGGTGGACGCCGGATGTGCCCATGCTTATTCCGGAAATCAACGATGCACACGCCGCTGTAATTGCGGATCAGAAAAAGCGGCTGGGTACACAGCGCGGTTTTATCGCAGTAAAACCCAACTGCTCCATCCAAAGCTATGTTCCTATGCTGACGCCTCTGCGCAAGTTCGGCGTGCGTCAGGTAGTGGTAAGTACATACCAGGCAATCAGCGGCGCCGGAAAAACCTTCCGGGAAATGCCTGAAATCGTGGATAATGTGATTCCCTATATCGGCGGCGAGGAAGAAAAGAGTGAACGTGAGCCTCTGCGGATCTGGGGCGAATACAAAGATGGCGTAATCGTACCTGCAGAAGATACGATTATTACCAGCCAGTGTATTCGTGTTCCGGTTCTAGACGGTCATATGGCTACAGTATTCGTAAACTTTGAAAACAAGCCTACAAAAGAACAGATCCTTGCAGAATGGAAAGCATTCAAAGGGTTGCCCCAAACTTTGGGTCTGCCGCACGCACCGGAGCAGTTTATCACATATTTTGAAGAAGACAACCGCCCCCAGACACACTTGGACAGAGATGTTTGCGGCGGTATGGGCGTCAGCGCCGGCAGACTGCGTGAGGACACACTTTTTGACTGGAAATTTGTAGGGCTCTCTCACAATACCCTTCGGGGAGCTGCAGGCGGTGCGCTTCTGTCAGCAGAATTGCTGTATAAATTGGGATATCTGGACGTTTGAGTAGGCAGCTGTGAAAGGAACAAATCATGATTTGTGATACAATATACCTGCGGGAGGGAGACGAAAATGTGCGTCTGTGCACATACATTTCCAGCTTTGCCGGTGATATGGGTGTGCGTCCCCGCGATGCAGTAATTGTACTTCCCGGCGGAGCATATGCTTTTCTCGCGGAACGGGAGGCAGAACCCGCGGCAAAAACGTTTCTCGCAGCAGGCTGCAACGTTTTTGTATTATATTATTCCATCGGAGAGTATGCAAAATATCCCCGCCCGTTGGTAGATGTTTCTCTTGCAATCTGCCATATCCGGGAGAATGCAGAAAAATACAATATCAATCCGGACCGGATTTTTGTGTGCGGTTTTTCAGCCGGCGGTCATTTGGCAGGCGCAATCGGCACATTGTGGGATCGGGATTATGCAAAAACTACACCAGATATGCCTTTTGGCATGAATAAGCCCAAAGGTGTAATAATGTCGTATCCTGTAATCACTATGGGAGAATATGCCCATGCGTATTCCCGGGAGTTGATTACGGGAAATGATGCAGATGCGGAACAGTGGAAGCAGGAATGCTCCCTGGAACTGCAGGTAAACGAAAACACAGTACCCGCCTTTGTTTGGCAGACCCAGAATGATGACTGTGTGCCGATACAGAATTCCATGCTGTATGCCCAGGCAATGATCGACCATAACATCCCCGTGGAACTGCATATATATCCGAAGGGACCCCATGGCATGTCCGTGGTGGCTGAAGAAACATCGCAAGCTAACCCAGCACAAGGGGATCCCCATGTGGGCGGTTGGGTCAAAGCTGCATTGGAATGGATGAAGATTATCTAAAATAGAAAAGGAAGGGAATATTTCCCTTCCTTTTCTACATATCTATAGCAGTTCCCGGATTTGTGCAATGTTCCGCATCCCATCCTGATACCCCTGTTCCATCCGCTTTTTCGCATTTTGCGGATTAAAATCCAGCGTTCCGGTAAAGTTTTGCAGGGCGCTTTCTTCTAAATTTATATGTATGATCTGCGCATCCGGGAAGCATTTCGTACAAGTTTTATCCTTCTCCTCCATTGTAATAACAATATATTTGCGTATTCCCTTTTGATATAACGGTGCAATCGGCACATTATCCTCAATTCCTCCGTCTATATATGTATCCCCTTCAATTGTAATATCCGGAAATATAAGAGGAATCGCAGAGGATGCCAGTAAAATATCAGGAATCAAACCAGTATTTTGTTTTCGGATATCAAAATATACCGGCACAGTTTGATATTTAAAAAATCGAATTGCAATAAGAGAGACAATCCGCATAAATATATTGTCTTCCGAATGGCGCTTGACAAAATTGTAAAAGCAGGGATACTTTTGCAGCTTTGCAGCAGTTACATAAAAATCCCTGACTCCATTTTTTAAAATACGAGGGTCCACAGCACCATCAATAAGCTTTTTTAACCCTGCATTGGAAAACCAACCGTCAGTGAAAGTACTTTCGTTATATTGCGGCAGACATTTACAGCATAAGTGAATATCCTGCTCCGTAAGTATCAGTTCCGGACTGATTGCAGACCACACTTTTTGAGCAGCGGACAAGTTTCCCATACAAAATAAAGCGCCGTTCAGTGCGCCAATAGATGTGCCGGCTACGGAATCTATTTTTTTATCAATGCCAGTTTCATGAAGCGCGCGCCATACGCCGATTTGATATGCACCTTTTCCGCCGCCTCCGCCGAAAACTAGCCCGATTTTTTCATTCATAAAATCACCACCTATACGCAGTATATGAAAATACGTACATATGGTGATTCGTGGGAAATCTCACCAACAGCGCAAAAATCCCCCCGCAAAAGCGGGGGGATTTTTTATCACAGCTTATAACTGCGGGTTATATTGCTGCGCGCTGTGTCCAAATCAAGCACATCAGCGGGCAGCCATGTGGTATACGGCGTTCCACTGGCTCCGGCAGCCTGCATATCACACAAGGTCAGCGGCTGCCCATCATTATCGAAACGGAACAGCCTGCCGCACAAATATGCAGGTTCTGTATTTTTTAGCACCAGCCTCTCTGGAGAAATCTGCGGTGTGACGGTATCATCCGTCTGATCCGGCGCATAAAACCCATCCCATGCAAGCAGCAG
>BLMO01000150.1 GCA_011957885.1 Clostridiales bacterium | reverse complement strand
ATAGGTCATTGTACCTGCTTCTGTACAGGTTGCTTCTTTGGTTACTACGCCTGCACCCTCTGTATGGGCAAGCTTGGCAATCGGTTCTGTATGCAGTATTGTTTCGCAAACTTCACAGGAATAGGTTATTTCGCCTGCTTCTGTACATGTAGCTTCTTTCGTTACTACACCTGCGCCTTCTGTATGAGGAATCATGTCAATATCCTCTGTGCGGAGTTCCTTACCACATCTTACACAGCTGTAGGTCATAACACCAGTCTCTGTGCAAGTAGCTTCTTTGGTTGCTACACCTTCGCCTTCCTGATGTCCCAATGCGTCAGGATGCTCAGGATCGACTTTTTCTTCAATAACTTCCTTACATACAGAACATGTAACAATAATCTTTCCAGGGTTCTCACAATCAGGAGCAACCTTCTCCTCTGTGCGATCACCGGTATGCGGGCAACTTACTTTAACAACGCCGCCGTCTACTTCCATATAAACGATTTCTTCAGCTTCGTTTACATTTCTTCTTTCAACAGGAGCACCAGTAAAGGTGTACTCTGTAAGCGCCGCTGCGCCTTCGGGAATTTCAAATACCAGATAGAATGCCGTACCGTCTTCCGTCAAGTTGGTGGGAGCGGGGCTTTCTACATATACGGTAACTACACCGTCTTTGTCACTTACGCTAAACTGGTCAGCAGTAAACATTCCGCTTTCCAGTCCAACAAACTTCAGTTCGCTGGTATTGTAAGTAAATTCAGCACCAACAGCTACAAGACCAGGATTGTTCAAAACATTTACAGGAACCTTAACCTGTTTGCCGGCAAGAGCTTCTGCCTTCTGAGGAGACAAGCCGGGAACCTTTGCAATCGGCTCGGTTCCAATTACAGCATCGCAATCCTTACACAATGTAGAGAGAACGCCTTCCTCGTGCATTGTAGGCTTCTGTGTTACCTTGGTATATGTATCGTGGATATGTTCGCAGGGAGTCACGGTTACAGAACCGTTGATGGAAAGGAAATCCACCTTCTGCTCATCCAGATTGATAACCTGCTGAACGCTCAAATCTATAGGAGTTACGCCTTCTACAAGAGTATCAAACTTCAATGTATAAAGAACGCCTTCCGTCTCCGTAACGTTCTGCATAGATTCCTTTTCAATAAAGACTGTAATTACACCATCTTTTTCACTGTAGGCATCAGCAACGCTGAGCATTCCGTCTTCTACACCTTTGAATGTGAGCGCGCTCTGATCATACTTGAACTCTGCACGGATCGCCCAGAGACCTTCTGTGTTTCTGCCAATGCTGACAGGAACGGAAACCTCCTGGAAACGAGGAGCGCTGACTTCAGCAGCTTCTATCTTCATCGTGTCAGAAACTTCAACAGTAACAGTACCGGCATTGACTACCGGTGTAATGCTCTCTTCATTAAAGTTTACAACCTGTGTGCATACGGGAGTAACTGCATAATCCCCTGCATACTTGTCTGCATTTGCAACAGTAAAAGTAACATATGCAAGTGTGCCTGTAGCAGTAAGATCTGCTTTTGCGCCTGCTTCAAAGTACAGTGTAATATTTCCGTTTGCATCTACACTAGAAAGGAAGTGGTTCGGATCCGCAAACACATCACCTGCTGTGATCTCTTTTACAGAGAATACCTCATGGTCATATTCCAAACTCATTCTGGCAATAAAAATACCCTCATTGCCATCCAGCTTCACGGGAACAGTCACTTCTCCGCCGGTCTTGCCTGTAGCATTTTCAGCAGAAACAGTTGTAACCGGTTTACCAAGAACACTTACAGAACCATTTACAAAATTAGCAGAAGTGAAAGTTTTTGCATCCACTCCATTGAACAAAAGCGGCTCCGATGCAATATTAACTGCATAAACATCTTCTGCGCTTGCATCGGCAGAAATGTCAAACTGCAGGGTTCCAAGCAAGCCATTATAGAATGCAGGGTTTGTCAGATTTCCTCTGTTATCCATCGCATCCATAATCAGGGAAACAAACTTATAATCGCTTGTCTCGCCGGTTGCAATCTCAACGCCGCAAGCTTCAAAAGTTTCCTGCGCTCCAATTACTTTGCTGACATCAGACGCGGTAAGTGCACGTTCATCCGTGTTCAGCCAGCCATCTTCTGCAAGCGCATCGGAAACAGCAAATCCAGTAAATGTCAAAGCCTTGGGATAGTAAATAAACATCTGCGCGGCAGCAACGTCTTTTGGATTGTTTTCAGCAGTGTTGCCGGCCCAATACAGACCAACACTTGCCTTTTCTGCACCTTCATATATGGAAACATTGTCCATATAAACGGTGAAGTCATCGTAATTATTGCCCCCGGTCGAATCGCCGGCAGCAGTAACAAGAAGAGCCGGAGACAGGCTCGTCAAAAGCAAAGCTACCATCATAAAAACCGACAATAGTTTTTTCATGGGCTAACCTCCTAAAATATTGGTATCTATATTATACTTTTTCTGTACAGTATTGTCAAGTGATTCATAAAAATTTCATAAAAAATTATAATGAATATTCCAAAAAAATTAACAATACATACAGTTTTGTGAAATTATATTCACGAACATTCCGGCACGTTTCCAATAATAAATACCCCTTGCAGCACGCCCTGCTGCTTGCAAAATTTCATTTTTCAACACAGTTTGTTCAATATTTGTTTTATTTTAATTGACAATCTGTTTTTAATATGGTATATTTTTGTTAACAGACAGCGGCCGTTCGCTTCTAAAATTCTATGTTATATTAGGAAAGGAAACAACATGAAAACAAGTCAAAAAATGCTCTGCATTCTGATTGCCCTGCTTCTATCCATTTGCATTTTCACAGGACTTTCCAGTGCGGCAGACGCAGCCGCGCCTGCTGATTTGGAAACAAGCGCTTCCGTCTCATCTGACGCTGCAGAAAATGATATAGCATTGTTGTCGGACGCAGATGACAAAGCTGATCCTATTTCAGACGAGCCGCTTCCAGTGACCGAATCATCAGAAGAAGAACCCACATCCAAATTTTATGGCACTCCCTGGGCACTGCTTCCGCCGATCATTGCTATTGTACTGGCGCTGATTACAAAAGAAGTTTATTCTTCCTTATTTATTGGAATTATCGCAGGAGCACTGCTTTTCACAAACTTCAATGTTGTAAAAACTACAGAGTCCATCTTTCAGGTAATGATCGACTATGCCAATCTGGGCATTTTGATTTTCCTCGTAATACTCGGAATCATTGTCAGTCTGATTACAAAATCCGGCGGTTCCGCTGCCTACGGAAGCTGGGCGACAAAGCGAATCAAGACTCGTCCGGGTGCATTTCTCTCAACCTTTGCGCTGGGCGTAATTATTTTTATTGATGACTATTTCAACTGTCTCACCGTTGGATCTGTGATGCGTCCTGTAACAGACAAACATCGCATTTCCCGAACAAAGCTTGCATATATCATTGACGCCACAGCAGCCCCCATATGTATCATCGCTCCTATATCCTCCTGGGCAGCCGCCGTCTCCTCCTATACTGCAGAAGGCGAAGGACTCTCGCTATTTATTCAAACCATTCCCTACAATTTGTACGCACTTCTTACCATCGTCATGGTTATATCACTCTCCCTGATGAACTTTGATTTTGGTCCCATGAAAAAATACGAGGACAAGGCGACGGAAACCGGAGATTTGTCCTCACTTGATGAAGAAACCAGTGTCCATGACACAGGCACTGGTTCTGCAAAATCCAAAGGCAAGGTACTCGATCTGATCCTGCCCGTTATCATCCTGATAATTTCCTGCGTTGCAGGCATGATTTATACTGGTGGATTTTTTGATGGAAACGGCACAGATTTTATAACTGCCTTCTCCAACAGCGATGCTTCTGTTGGACTTGTGCTCGGCTCCTTTGTAAGCCTTATCTTTACTTTACTTCTGTACCTGCCCAGACAGGTCGTTTCCTTCAGATCCTGCATGGATTCCATCCCCCAGGGATTCAAAGCAATGGTTCCCTCTATCATTATTTTGATGTTCGCATGGACATTGGGCGGATTCTGCAGAGACCACCTAGGTGCAGGCACTTTTGTTGCAAACTGGATCACCGACACCGGCTTTTCCACCAGCATGCTGCCGGCAGTGATGTTCTTAGTTGCGCTGGGTCTTGCATTTGCAACCGGAACCTCCTGGGGGACCTTCGGTATTCTGATTCCCATTTCTCTGGATATTTTCAGCAAAGCCGGCATCACCGGCACTGCAACGGTAATCGTGATTTCCGCATGTCTGGCAGGTGCTGTCTGCGGCGACCACTGCTCTCCAATTTCCGACACAACCATAATGGCTTCTGCGGGTGCGCAATGCAATCACGTAAATCACATTTCCACCCAGCTTCCCTACGCACTGCTGACTGCCGCTGTTTCATTCATAGGGTACATACTGACAGCGCTTATAAAGCAATGGTATATTCTTCTTCCACTGATGGCAGCGCTGCTGATTGGAATTTTGTTCCTGATAAAGTATCTTGTAAACCGCAAAAAGAAAGCAGCATAAGTAAAAAAAGAGACGCCGACGGCGTCTCTTTTTTTATTCGTTTTGTTTTAACTCTGCTTATTCAAAGTTATCCAACAAAGCCTTTGTTTTTATGCAAACTTCACTGTCTTCTGCAAAC
>BLMO01000149.1 GCA_011957885.1 Clostridiales bacterium | reverse complement strand
GGACGCGGTTTTACAATCCCCAGTTGAAGCGATTCATGAATGCCGATGTACTGGACGGTAATATAGCGGATTCGACCACGCTGAATCTGTACACGTATGTGAATGGGAACCCGATTTCATACGTGGATCCTTTTGGGATGAGCGCGGATCGGGGGAATAATGAAAATCCGTTTGGTAATCGTTGGTCTCTGGAAGATCAGCAAAAAGCTTTTGAAGAATGGGATAAAGCTGGTCGCCCTTCAAGTGCTTATCGGCTCGTACCATCCGGACAAAATATATGGGTAGCTGAAGCTTTAAGAAGAACAGCTTCTTCTATGAAGGGGTATTATTCACGCAACTATAGATCTCTCGATCAGACGAATTATTCCTCCTTCCATGATGCAATCTTCAAGACAATAAACAGCTTAAATACTCTTACCCCTGTTCAAGAATTTGATGTAGGCGTTAAAATTCGGATTGAGATTGAAGAGAATGTTAATATTGCTCCATTGAACATTGCAGGAGATCTTGCTGGCTTAGCTCCGGTACTTGGTGAAATATATGGATTGGTTGACTTTATGAGTGAGGACAATGCTGACTTTTCAAAATTGGGTTCTGTGCTTGCATCTGCAATTACAGAAAAAGATATTGCAAAACTGACTCCTTATGCTGCCGAACTGGATAAATTGGGGGATTTGTCAAAGTTGGGTTCATTTTTGGGTATTGTTAATGATGCTTTAAATTGGAATTCTCCGGAAAATCTTAGAAGAAAAATTTCAATTTATGTCCAGAAAGATCAACAAGCTTCGTTTATGTATCAGGCTTATGTTGATAAAGATTTATCTTTTAAAGTAATGTTTGATGCGCCGACCGGCACGGTAATAGGTCCAGGGGATGAAATGATCAACGTTATTTATAAATAATTATCAGAGGGATAAATAGATGGATTTAGAAAAAATCAAATACAGTAAATGTCCCAATTGCAAAAAGTATGGGATTAGTGCAAATAGAGGAATTCATTATCATCATACCAGTGTGGAAATTTGTAAATATTGTGGAAAAAAATTTAAGGTGAATTCTGCATTAGCTTTTCTGTTGAAATGTTTTTTTGCACTTGGTTGTGGCGGTTTTTTCCTGATTATTAACACTTATATTATCAAAGTACCATTTTGGGTAATAGGAATATTATGTGTATCTTTATATTTAACACTTGAGCGCATTTGTCCTATGGAAGAAGAAAAAGACAAATAGTATCCACCAAAGGCAGAGGGACTCTGAACTGCTCCAAATTATGCAGGCATGCTTGCTTCTGTTCCATTAGAGGAATCATAAACTGTATTGGAGGGAAAGCCAAAATGAGAAAAAAGAATCTGATCTTAAGTATACTAACAGTACTGTTTGCAAACATCGTATACTTCATTTGGATGCCGTATCCGAAAAGCTTTTTGAAAACAGCGGGAAGCAGTACGTTTCTGTTTGATTTACTTACAAATCTTATCTTTTTTGCAGCGTTTGCCATGATCCTGCTTGTTTCGGTCAATGCGGTTACAAGACCGGGGACTATTTTAACAAAAAGCAAGATTCCTGCGGCAATAGCAACATGCATCGCAATGCAGCTTGGATTTGATTTTCTTAAATTTGCTGCCGAACGTCTGCTTCGGTGGTGGGCGCCGCTTTCCAATGATTTCCTCACAGTTTTGGGGTTGCTTGTCCTTGCGTTGATAGTAATCAAACTTCTGAAAGTGAGTTCTGTAAACTGGAAAAGATTTTACGCTGTTTTTCTTCCGACAGCAGTAATCATGTTGGCTGTATTTTTTGTGTTGGACGTGCAGGATATCCTGCATGTCCAACACGCCTCCGAAAAATATGTATTTGACTTGTTTGATACTGAACTAACACATGAGGCGAATGCAATTTCTGCAAACACGCAGTTTTTGTATGAAATTCGCAATGCTATCCTCGATTTTCTCACTTGTGCTGCGATTATGATTGCCTTGTATTTTTCCGCTGTATCAAGAAATATTGAGGATAATGAGGAGTACCACACAAAGGAAGCTCATTTTGTTACAAGGATTGCTGTTGTGATACTTCTTTCATTTGTTGTGTGCGGTATAAAAATGGTTTCAATTCCGCACAATTCAATAAAAAACACACGTGCGCTACAGTCACATTCTGAATCGACTTTGCCAGTGTTTGATTACAATCGTACTCAGGTTACGCACAGCCGTGCTACTGGATACGGCGGTGTGTCGAAGCTTGTATATAATGCAACACACTCGTATATCCTTTACAGTAACGAAATTATACTTGAATTTGATATGGATCGCGAATGTGAGAGTCTTGTATTAGAAAAAATTGATACTAACGGTACAGAGTGCTATGTAGCATGTTACGATAAGGCAATTGCATATTTGAAAGATGGTACTCCTTACGCAGTGGAAATTAAGGATGTTGTCAATAAAGAATATGATGCACTTTTACTTAGGATATGTGAAAAGCTTCTCGAAGAAAAAAGGCTTTCCTGTTTTGATTATATAGGTGAATATATTCTGAAATATGATCCTGAGTTTATTGAGCCCTATCTTGAGCATTACAGCTTAGGCGAATTTACGCAAGAAGAGCTTCAAAAAAATCCAGAGATTCAAACGGACTACATTACAAAATGTGCAAGGCAAATTGCCAACCAATAGAAAAAACAGCTACTAAAAGTAACCGGCTTCTTCTATTATGAAATGGAGTATGTATATGACAAGGCAGGACGAATCACAGCAAGAGACGGCGGAGCAGGAACGATAAACTATACGTATGATGCCAACGGGAACGTGCTGACAGCTTCCGATGCTACAGGCACGGTGAAGCGGGAATATGACGCGCTGAACCGTGTAACGAAGTATACG
>BLMO01000148.1 GCA_011957885.1 Clostridiales bacterium | reverse complement strand
GGCTGTACAAGTAACCGATTGCAGGATTTCGATAATTCCCTCTAAACGCTTTACTTTATTTTCGAGCAAATGGAAATTGCGAACATTGATAACTATTCGTTTGCAATTTTCTTGCTCTTTTTTTATATGCTTTCAGCCAACTATAAAATGTGATCTTGGGTATGCCCAAGATTAGGGCATCTATAAAATAAATACCCCACAAGTGATTGCTCACTCCAACTGATGGGAACGACCCGTTGGGCGCCCCACGCTTGGGAAGCGCACGGGGCGCGCAATCGGCTGGGTAGGCTGTTTTGTATGCACCTCTTCTTTCGTGGGAAAGCCAAAGAAATTTGGCTAGAAAGGAGGAATGTACGATAACTTTTTATTGGACATTTATGAATTATTGTTGTCTTTAGATGGACAATTGCAAGCAGCACATAATATAAACCCTAAAATATTTCCAGAAATTACTCGATTAACTAGGAGAGTATAATCAGAACTTATGTGCCTTTCACATCAAGAGACAATAATAAAATAGATATTGTTCCAGAAACCCCGATTTTATCGGGGGCGCTGTTTAGAGGCGTTTTTTTGAGGAGACGTCACAGACTGCAGAATGTCCTATACAAATTCCCATCAGCTGCAAAGCATTGGGGTGAACCAAAAGGATACTCTGGTCACTTACAGTTACAAAATAGCCAGCAAGCATCTGCGTGGTATCTATTTCGGAGACAGAAACCGTATGGACGTTAAATATACTGCCCAGGGGCAGGGTGCATCCGATATATGGTATAACAGCGCAAACACACAGATTGCCCAGTATAAATATGTGTACAGGATTTTTTAAATGAATTATAGAATCGAGATTTTCTTTAAATGAAATAACTTGCTAACACTATCGCAAATGGACGGTGAAGCACGTACCCTTTCTGGAGCGTTGTTCTGTGCCGGTAACCGTATCATAAAACCGCTATCTTTAAAACGAGCGTTATCGGTGCATGAATACATAAAATAAACTTTTAATGCTTGACAAAAAGTCTTATGTACCGTATACTTTATATATAGTTATTACATCAGAGGGAGATATATTTCTTTCTCGCTGTCAGCGGGCATGATTTGCATGTTTGCATATGCGGTATTTGCTGCACATGTCCGGTTTCTAGTTGAATAGATAGAAAGGACGATTGATTTTTCAATCATGGATACGTATGGAACAGAAAAGAATATCTGAACTTTCCGAAATTGCCCGCAAGGTTCGAATTGGGGTTGTGGACGCTGTATACAGCGCTGCATCCGGTCACCCGGGTGGATCCCTGTCCTCTGCGGATATTCTTACATATTTGTATTTTGAAGAAATGAACATTGATCCCGCTGCTCCTGATATGGCAGACCGAGACAGATTGGTACTTTCCAAAGGGCATGCTTCTCCTGTCCTGTATTCCGCGCTTGCCAACCGGGGATATTTTCCGGTGGAGGAACTGAAAACCTTCCGTAAGGCAGATTCCCGCTTACAGGGACATCCGGATCTGAAGAAGGTTCCCGGTGTGGATATGACTACCGGATCTCTTGGGCAGGGCGTTTCTGCTGCATGCGGAATGGCGCTGGCTGCAAAGCTGGATGGATCCAGCCGCCGGGTATACGCCGTGATGGGCGATGGAGAAAGCGAAGAAGGACAGGTTTGGGAAGCGGCAATGTTTGCTGCACACTATAAGCTGGATAATCTCTGCTTTATTTTGGATTGGAATGGACTTCAGATCGACGGCGCTATTGACGATGTAATCGGACCGGCTCCTTTTGATACAAAGTTTGCTGCATTTGGTTGGAATGTCCTCAACGCAGATGCACATGATTTTGCATCCTTAGATGCTGCATTTGCTGCAGCCCGGGAACAGAGCGGCAAGCCCACTGTTATCATTGCGAAAAGCGTGAAGGGACGCGGCGTGTCCTTTATGGAGAATCAAGCTTCCTGGCATGGAAAAGCCCCCAACGCTGCAGAGTATGAGACAGCAATAAACGACCTGCAGGCGTGACGCAGATTTCCCCCAATATTTTTAAAAAGATGCCAGAGAAAGGTTGGTCTTATATATGGCTGATATGATTGCTACAAGAGATGCTTACGGTAAGGCGCTGGTAGAATTCGGCGCACAATATGATAATTTGGTTGTTTTGGATGCGGACCTTGCTGCCGCTACCAAAACAGAAATGTTTAAAAAAGCGTATCCGGATCGGTTTTTCGATTGCGGAATTGCAGAAAATAATATGATCGGTGTTGCTTCCGGCTTGGCGCTCAGCGGAAAGATTCCTTTTGCATCTTCCTTTGCAATGTTTGCAGCAGGCAGATCCTTTGAGCAGGTGCGCAACTCCGTTGGCTATCCGGGCACCAATGTAAAAATCGGAGCAACCCATGGTGGTATTACTGTAGGGGAGGACGGCGCAACCCATCAGTGTTTGGAAGATTTTGCTTTGATGCGGACGATCCCCGGCATGACGGTAATCTGTCCCGCAGACGCCGGCGAAGCGCGTCTCGCTGTGCAGGCTGCAATTGAATATAACGGTCCGGTGTATCTGCGATTTGGCAGAATGGCTGTTCCTGTGCTGTATGACAATTCATATGCTTTTTCTATTGGAAAGGGCAGCCGTCTTGTGGAAGGGAATGATGTTTCCCTGATCGCGAACGGCGTAGAGGTTGAGCAGGCGCTGGTTGCTGCAGAACTGTTGAAGGCGGATGGAATTCATGCTTCAGTTGTAAACATGGCAACAATTAAACCTTTGGATCAGGAGATGGTTTTGGAAGAAGCAAAGCGCTGCGGATGTATTGTTACCTGCGAGGAGCATTCTGTGATCGGCGGACTTGGCGCTGCCGTATGCGAATTCCTTTCCGAAACGATGCCTACTCCGGTGCTCCGTGTGGGTACAAACGACTGCTACGGTCGTTCCGGTTCAGCCAAAGTGCTGCTGTCCCTGTTCGGACTGGACGCTGCTGCAATTTGCGAAAAGGCAAAAGCTGCGATTCAGATGAAAAAATAAAACGTAGATTTATAGAAAATACTGCGAACCTCTTTATTTTAAAGGGATTTGCAGTATTTTTATTTTTATTGGAATTTTTGCACAAAGGCAGTGGAAATTTGACGATATTTGTGGTAAAATAAAACAAACGCTTTGTTGCTTGATTTGTGAATTGTTCCATTGGGCATTGGAACAATTTATAAAATATAAGCGACAGTTGAAAGATAGATGATTTTACAGCGCATTCATTAGAAAGGTATACTATAACATGAACAGGGCACATGCTTGTGATATATATAAAAAGTGCGGCGGATGTCAGTTGACTAATTTGAGCTATCAGGAACAGCTTAGTTACAAGATGCGGCGGGTGATCTCTCTCCTTGGCAGGTTTTGCAGGGTGGATGAAATTATCGGAATGGAAAATCCGCTCCATTACCGGAACAAAATGCAGGCGGCGTTCGCGTTGGACAAGCGGGGACGGGCTATATCAGGTGTTTGGTAATCTAAAGAGCTACGGGTGACAAAAACGGACGTATGTATGATCGAGGATGAAGTGTCCCTGTGGATTGTGCGGGCAGCGCGGGGGCTTTTGCAGGAATATGATATATCCGTATACAGTCCGAAAAACCGGCGCGGACTGCTGCGGCACATTATGGTGCGCAGAGCCCATGTAACCGGGGAAATTATGGTGGTGCTGGTGACTGCGTCTTTGAAAATGACGCAGGGAAAAGAATTTGCAAAGGCGCTGGTGCATCGTTTCCCCCATATTCGCACGGTTGTTCAGTGTGTGAACGATACGGACACGCCCCTTTGGTTGGGAGAGGAGCAGGTTGTTTTATACGGGGACGGGTACATTGAGGATGTGCTCTGCGGATGTTATTTCCGCATTTCTCCCCGCTCTTTTTATCAGGTCAATTCGGTGCAGACAGAAGTGCTGTACAACATTGCATTGGACTTTGCCAATTTGCGGGGAAGAGAAAATGTGATTGATGCGTATTGCGGCATTGGTACGATTGGGATCATTGCAGCGGCAGAAGCGGGGCGGGTGATTGGAATTGAATCGAACGCAGACGCAGTGAAAAACGCAATAGAAAATTGCCGCCTCAACCACACAGGCAATTATCGTGTGTATAAGGGAGACGCGGGCGAGGTGATGGAGGCGTTGTCGCTTTCCGGGAAAAGGACAGACGTGGTGTTTGCCGATCCGCCCCGCGCTGGGTGCTCCCGGGAATTTCTGGATGCTGTGATACGGACGGCGCCGGAGAAAATGGTGTATATTTCCTGCAATCCGGAAACGCTGGCGCGGGATTTGGCTATACTTGTAAAAGGAAACTATAAAGTGCAGAAAGTCCAGCCGGTGGATATGTTCCCCCACACGAAGCACGTGGAATGCGTGGCGTTACTGTCCCGTAAATAATCTGATTATGCTAATGCAGAGTGGAAGATTTACAGTTCTTTCCTGTAAATCATATTCCGGAAAATATTTCACCGCCAAATAGAGTGGCATTGCTCCGGTATCTGAAAACAAGAGAAGGAGAGAGGTGCCTTATGAACCCACTTTACGTTTCTGATTTGGATGGAACGCTCCTGCGCAGTGACGAAACTTTGTCATCATTTACTGCTGAAACGATCCATGGACTGATCGAAAAAGGCATGCTGTTTTCTTATGCGACTGCCAGATCTTTTGTGACGGCATCCAAGGTTACGAAGGGACTTGGCGCACGCATTCCCGTAATTGTATATAACGGTACGATGGTTTTAGACAGTGCTGATGGGAGCGTTTTGCTTTCGCATTTTTATTCAAAAGAAGAAAAAGAGGAAATTTTACATTGCCTTTTGGGGAATCATATTTATCCAATCGTTTATGCATATATTGACGGCGTTGAAAAGTTTTCCTATGTGGAATGCTGCGTAAGCCCAGAAATGCAAACTTTTCTGAAAAGCCGGTCAGGGGATATTCGGGGAAATCCGGTATCCTCTGCCGATCAGCTTTTTCAAGGGGACGCTTTCTATTTTTCCTGTATAGATAAGGCAGACAAATTGGAGTCGGCATATGGACTGCTGCGGGACAGGCACCGGTGTCTCTATCAGAAGGATGTGTACAGTCGGTCCCAGTGGCTGGAGGTTTTGCCGAGAGGGGCTTCTAAATCCAATGCGGCTGCACAGCTCAAAAAGCTGCTGGGAGCAGATTTTCTTGTGGCGTTTGGAGACGGAGAAAACGATTTGGATTTGTTTGCTATCGCGGACGAGGCATATGCGGTGGAGAATGCTGCGGAAATATTAAAAATGCGCGCAACTGCTGTGATTCCGTGCAATGACGTAGACGGCGTGGCAAATTGGCTGGCACAAAATTATAAAGGGATGTAAATGTATAATGGAAGATAAGTTTCACATTGTTTCAAAATATGATCATCATAAAATTTTCGGCGCGGTATTTGTGCCGGAGGATATGCCGATACGGGGAATTGTACAAATATCCCACGGCATGTGCGAGCATAAGGAGCGATATTTCGACTTTATGCGCTTCTTGAATGGGCACGGATATATTACGGTAATATCCGACCATAGAGGGCACGGTGAAAGCATAGAAGCGGAGAAGGATCTGGGATACTTTGGAGATACGAACGGTGATGCCATTGTGGAGGATTTGCTTCAGGTTACATTATATATAAAAGGCAGATTCCCCGGATATGATGTGATCCTCCTCGGACACAGCATGGGCTCCCTGGTGGTTCGCAAATATATTCAAAATCATGATGCGCAAATATCCAAATTGATTGTGTGCGGTTCACCCAGTCAAAATCCTCTGGTCGGTGTGGGGATTGCCATTGCCAAGATCATTGGCATGTTCAAAGGAGCGCATTACAGAAGTGAATTCGTAAAGCAGCTTGCCACCGGAGGCGGAAACAAACGGTTTGCTCAGGAGAATGATCCCCTGTCCTGGGTGGTTGGTGATCCGAAAGTAAGAGAAGCGTACAGAAACGATCCGTATTGTAATTTTACCTTTACCGTGAACGGATACTTGAATTTGTTTTATTTGGTGAAGCATGTGTATACAGGGAGCAGATATAAAGTTTCCCATCCAGATTTGCCGATTTTGTTTATTGCGGGAGCAGAGGATCCTGTTATCCAATCGGAAGAAAAATGGCGCGCAGCCCAGACTTTTTTGAAAAATGTGGGATATCAGAATGTGGGCGGTATTTTATATGCAGGTATGCGGCATGAAATACTGAACGAAATCGGAAAAGAAAAAGTTTATAATGATATATTGCAGTTTATATTGAAATAACGGCATTCGTATTCTTGAGAAGCTTTGGAGGAATAGATATGCGTATATTGGTGATCGGCGGCACTCGCTTTATGGGGCGGCATTTAGTATGGGAATTACTATCTCGATCACATGAAGTTACGGTAGCAAACCGGGGAATCAGCAGGGATGATTTTGAAAATTAAGCGCGTCGGATTAAATTTGACAGAACGAATATAGCAAGTATACGGGAGCAATTGTCTGGCACATATTTTGATGCGGTTTCCGATAGCCTTGCATATTGTTCTGAGGACATAAAAATACTGTTGGATCATATCCGATACGGAAGGTATGTATATATATCCTCCACTGCGATGAGGCAGGACGGTTTTTAGCTTATTTTGCGGAGCATCCATACCGCGGAGCAATCAATGGTGCAAGTCCCGGCACGATTTCAATAAAGGTTATTGCTGCATATGTAAAAAAACAACCCGAAAAAGGGATTATTCTTTCCGATGACGGTGACTGCGCACCATATAACGGAGAGAATGCATACAGTATCAATACGGATTTGGCACAGAAGATGGGATTTGTGTTCACGCCTTTGCATGAATGGATTTATACACTTTTGGATTATTATGGATTATTATAAGTAAACTGCATATAAAAACAGGAGAAAACGATCATGTCGAAATACTTACTTGCCAGCGATTTTGACGGCACACTGTGCCGTTGGGTAAATGGCGGAATTACAAAAGAGGATAAAGAGGCAGTACGGCGGTTCCGCAGTGCGGGCAACCGGTTTGCACTGGTAACAGGGCGGGATTATGAAAGCGCAATGGCTGTGCTGCAGGAACAGAACTTCTGGGATATGGACATTTGCTTCTGCATGAGCGGCGCTCTGTGCATAGATACCGCTAAAAATATCATTTATGACCGTCGGACAAAAGAGGGGCATGTAGGTGAGATTTTGCAGTATTTTAGGGAAACAGGCGCGCTATACATAACAATCAGTATAGGAAAGAAAAATTATAATGTGGATATTGGCGGCATGCAGCTTGCAATGGAAACTATATCCTTTGAACAGGGATGCGCCCTGCCTTCTATCACAAGCTGCAATGTCAAATATGATACAGTGGAGGAGTCCATGCGCCGGGCGCAGGAGCTTGTCCGCCTGCACGGAGATATTGTAAATCCTCTTTTGAATAATACGAATGTAGACGTTCCCCCTGCTGGGATTGATAAAGCAGTTGCAGTGGAGTATGCAGCTCGGATGTTTGATATTCCTGTGCAGAATGTATATGCGGCAGGGGATAATTTAAACGATTTGGCGATGGTTGAAAAATTCCATGGCAGAGCTATGGAGCACGGCCCGGCTGCTCTGCGGGCGGCGGCCGAAAAGACAGTTGGTACCATATTTGAAATTATAAAGGATATAGCGGAAATTTGATGTATTTGTAAATTAACCTGGTTTTGTATTGACAATTGTGCGGCGGCGTCTATAATAGAAGTGTCTTTAGACCTTTTCAAACGGCTTATAGAAAGGAATATAATATATATGAAAAAATTTTTCGCTGCTGCATCTGCTGCATTGCTCGCTTCCGCTCTGCTTGTTTCCTGCGCGGAAGAGCCCAAAAACGGATTGGGCAGAGATACAACTCCGGTACAGAACGGAAGCACGCCGGATACCGGAACGGTGTCGGATGATTCTTCTGTGCAGGGTGGAAATGCTGTGAATGAGCAGAGCGCTTCCATTCCTGTGGGCGGATATAAGGATTTATCTGTTCCTGCATCGGGGGGGAAAAATCAGACGATCAGATGGACTTCCAGTGATGAAAGCATTGCATCGGTAGACGACAGTGGACGTATTTACGGCAATAAAGCGGGAGAATGCGTAATATCTGCCGATTTTGACGGCGAAGAGAATGGATTTTTTATTATGAACGTAACTGTGTCTGATTGCACAAATGCGCAGGGGCTCACGTATATCAACGGTGTTCTTGTTGTAAATAAAACCTATTCGCTGCCAAGCAATTATAATCCCGGAGTGGATGATGAGGCGAATGCAGCGCTTCAGAAAATGTTCAGCGCAGCAAAAGCAGACGGAATCACATTGGAGATCGTATCAGGCTTTCGTTCTTATGACAGGCAGACGCAGCTATATAACAATTATGTGTCACGAGACGGTGTTGCCGCAGCGGATCGTTATTCGGCAAGAGCGGGACATTCGGAGCATCAGACAGGACTTGCATTTGATTTAAACTCTCTTGAGGAATCTTTTGGAGAAACCAAAGAGGGTAAGTGGCTGAAAGAGCATTGCCATGAGTATGGGTTTATCATTCGCTATCCCAAAGAGAAAGAAGAAATCACGGGATATATGTATGAGCCGTGGCATGTACGGTACTTGGGAGAAGCGGTTGCTAAAAGTGTCACAGAGAGCGGATTGTGCTTGGAAGAGTATTTGAATGTCACAAGTGCATATAGAGGGGTAGAGAAAAAAGGGCAATAGATGTACAAAATGCACAGGAAATAAAAAAAGAGGAAAAAAAGATAAAAAAGGTATTGACAGAGGGGGAGGGAAGTGATA
>BLMO01000147.1 GCA_011957885.1 Clostridiales bacterium | reverse complement strand
GACGGAGGAAGTGTGATGTGCATCCGAATTGAAAATCCGGGTCCCCTGACAACGGTGCAGGATTTGGGCAGAATCGGGCACATGCACAGTGGATTTCAGCAATCCGGGGCAATGGACTGGTATGCTGCAAGCCTTGCAAATATACTGTGCCGGAATGATGAAAACTGTGCAGTGCTGGAAATGACCCTGGGCGGGATTACCTGTCAGTTTCTGGAACCGACAGCTTTTGTGCTGTGTGGTGCGGATATGCATGCCTTTCTGGACGGGGAAGTGGTTCCTATGCAGCACTGCGTACATGCACATGCCGGAAGTGTGTTGAAAATGGGAATGGCGGACACCGGATGCCGCACATATATGGCGGTATCCGGTGGATTGGATGTGCCCCTTATTATGGGCAGTCGCTCCACCAATTTGCGCTGTGAAATCGGTGGATTTGAGGGACGCCGCCTACAGGCAGGGGATGTTTTATCCGTGCTTCCATGCAAAAACGTTCCGGGGGAGATCTCAGTACCACTTCGATCTGCTATAGATACACAGACCCTGATCCGTGCGGTTCCCGGTCCTCAGGACGACTATTTTACAAAAGAAGGAATTCGGACATTCTTTTCCGCAGATTATACGGTTACTTCTGCATCAGACCGAATGGGTATGAAATTGTCAGGACCGGCACCTCAGGCAAAGTCCGGAACAGATATTGTATCGGACGGTATAGCCCTCGGCAGTGTGCAGATTCCTGCAGGCGGGCAGCCGATTATATTGCTGGCAGACCGTCAGACGGTAGGCGGATATGCAAAGATTGCTACCGTGATCCGGGCGGATTTGCCGAAGCTTGCCCAGATGCGTCCGGGTGATACGGTTCGCTTTGCAAAGGCGTCAAGAAAAGAGGCGCTGGCTACATTAAAGGAAATGCAGGATGCACTTGCGGATATAAAAAAACAGTTATGGAAGAAGGTATCACAATGAATTATGCAAGTATGGAGCCTGCACAGGTGCGGCAGATGATCCGAGAGGGAAGCATTACCGGTCAGACTGCGGGTATGTGCAATGGATATGCCCAGGCGAATTTGTGTGTGCTCCCACAGGAATATGCATATGATTTTCTTTTGTTTGCCCATCGGAATCCTGCTGCATGCCCTGTTTTGGAGGTCAGCGATCCGGGAGACCGACTGCTCCATACAATTGCCAAAGACGCGGACATTGCAACGGATTTTCCGAAATACAGAATTTATGTTGACGGTGTAATGACAGAGGAAGTTACCGATGCTTCCTCCTTCTGGCGGGATGACTTGGTTTCCTTTTTAATCGGATGTTCCTTCTCCTTTGAAGGAGAACTCCTTTCGGCGGGGATTCCTGTCCGTCATATTGAAGAAGGTAAAAACGTTCCTATGTTTCTCACGAATATCCCCTGCCATCCGGCAGGCGTGTTCCATGGAAACATGGTAGTTTCCATGCGCCCTATGCCGGCAGATCAGGTGGTTCGTGCCGTAAATGCTACTGCATCCATGCCAAAGGTTCACGGCGCGCCGATTCATATCGGCGATCCGGCAGTGATCGGTATTTCAGATATACGGCGTCCCGATTTCGGCGATGCGGTTACAGTACACCCGGACGAAGTCCCGGTGTTCTGGCCCTGTGGGGTAACGCCTCAAGCGGCTGTCATGGAGGCAAAGCCTTCCTTTGCCGTTACCCATGCACCAGGACATATGCTGATTACGGATATTCAAAATACAGCCTTAAAATATTGACCGGAAGTGTAGTGTGAATTTATGAATAAAAAAGTTGATTTGAACTGTGACCTTGGCGAAGGCTTTGGCGCATACCGTATGGAAACAGATGCGGATATCATTCAGTTTGTAACTTCGGCAAATATTGCCTGCGGATATCATGCGTCCGATCCACTGACGATGAATCAGACGGTTCAGCTGGCGCTGCACGCCGGCGTTGGACTCGGTGCACATCCGGGATATCCTGATCTTATGGGATTCGGGCGCAGAAACTTGCAGGCGTCTCCTGCGGAAGTGCAGGCGTATGTAACCTATCAACTGGGGGCGCTCAGCGCCTTTGCCGTGTCCTGCGGCGGAAAGCTGTCTCATGTAAAGCCCCATGGGGCTATGTATAATATGGCGGCAAAGGATGCCGCACTTGCTAAGGCGATCTGCACGGCGGTATATCAATTTGATAAAAATTTGATTCTGTTGGGATTGTCCGGAAGCTGTATGCTGGACGAAGCGGAAAAAATGGGGCTTCGTGTTGCAAGGGAAGTGTTTGCTGACCGGGCATATGAGCCGGATGGCAGTTTAGTAGCGCGCACCAAACCGGGAGCAATGATTGAGGATGAAGACCTGGCAGTACAGCGGGTTGTCCGCATGGTGACACAGGGGCGCGTGCAGGCGATAGACGGGACCGATATAGCGATCTGTGCAGACTCTATATGCGTGCATGGAGACGGTCCGAAAGCGCTGCTCTTTACACAGAAAATCCGCACAGCACTGGAACAGTCCGATATACGGATTGCCCCTCTTGCAGAAATAATATAATATCTTGCAGCAGGAACGGAGTTGTCATGGGTTACCAGAGGATTTGTGCAAAAATTGATTTAAATGCAAT
>BLMO01000146.1 GCA_011957885.1 Clostridiales bacterium | reverse complement strand
AGCTTTGGTACGTCTGTGTAATGGAAAATTGGAAATTTCACCTTTAATAAATATATCCGAAAGAGGCGGATTGACGTCGATCAAATCTTTAATATACTGGTTCAGCTCCGTAACGGTCAGCGGACTTGGAAACCGCATATTGCTGATATCCATACTACACGCCTCCTCTCATTGAATATTTTTGCAGTGTCATCAACGCAACCCCAGCAGCATTATCAGAAGAATACACAGGGGGAGCAAAGCTTCCGTACGGGGACAGCGCCCCACGGATATGGCTGCAGCTCATCACACCGCCTGCATAAACAATCGGAATTTCCGGGTATTCCAGCTGCAAATGCTGGGTAAGCGTCAGCAAAGTTTTTTGAACAGAACGCAGGACGAATGCAGCGCACATACCAACGTTTCGCTCTCTTTCAAACAGTTCCCGTGCTTTGTTTTCTAATCCGGACAGATTACAATACAATCCATTTATAGCAGGTCTGCACGGCACTGCCTGTTCATAAAAACTACCTGCCGCCTGTTCCATGGCAGGTCCCGCCGGGAATGGCAGCCCCATCATCACACCGGCACGGTCAATTACCTGCCCTGCATTGAGATCTAGCGTACCGCCGATTTTTTCGATAGAAAAGATTTTTTCCTCATTTGGACGAACATACAAAATTTCTGTAGTGCCGCCGGACACATGAAACGCAGCAAAGGGCTTTGCGGCAAGCTCCAGTTTTCCCGCCCCATATAAAGCCGCCATGACGTGCCCTCCCTGATGGGAAAAGCTGTAAAGCGGGATATTACACGTACATGCAATCGCCCATGCCGCTGATTGACCAGCCAAAAAGCACGGCATATAAGAGCGTTCATCATCCCGAGGGGTTTTGGAGTACCCTACAGCCGCCAATTTTCTTCCCGTAAGGGCTGTCTGAATTTCTTCCATAACGGCGGGCAGCTGCACGGTATGATGAAACAGTGCCTCGCTTTGACGAAGTCCTCTGCTGCCGACTCCAACAGGAAGCAGTTTTTTGATATTTGCAATCACTTCTCCATCTAATGTGCAAAGTGCGGCAGAGGTT
>BLMO01000145.1 GCA_011957885.1 Clostridiales bacterium | reverse complement strand
CCGCTATGACAGAGCGTCTTGGATTGTTCTCTGACATGGTTGTATATTCCTCCTACGCCATGCAGGTGGTTATGGCATTTATGATGCTTGTCATGATCTTCATCATGCTGCCCCGTGCTACCGTTTCTGCCAACCGTATCAATGAAGTGCTGGATACCCAGCCCCGTATTCTGGACGGAAAGGAAACAGAAAGCATCACTTCCATAGGAGAAGTGGAATTTAAAAATGTAAGCTTCCAGTACCCCGGAGCAGCAGAATATGTGCTCCATGATATTTCGTTTAAAGCAAAGCCCGGAGAAACTGTGGCTTTCATTGGCTCAACCGGCAGCGGCAAAAGCACGCTGATCAATCTGATCCCCCGATTCTATGATGCAACAGAAGGTCAAGTTCTGATAGGCGGACGGGATGTGCGGGAATATACATTAGAAGAACTGCACAACAAAATCGGTTACGTTCCCCAAAAGGCAGTTATTTTTTCCGGCACTATCAAATCCAACATTGTTTTTGGTGAAAACGGAAAATTAGATGTTGACATAGACGATACTATGAAAAAATCCGCCGACATCGCCCAGGCAACAGACTTTATTGAGAAAAAGCCAGAAGGCTTTGACGCACCTGTTGCCCAGAACGGAACCAATCTATCCGGCGGACAAAAGCAGCGTGTGGCAATTGCACGGGCTATCAACCGCCAGCCGGATATCTTTATTTTCGATGATTCTTTCTCTGCCCTGGACTATAAAACAGACAGCACCCTGCGCAAACGTCTGGCACAGGAAACCGGCAGCGCGACTACATTTATCGTTGCACAGCGTATTGGAACCATCCGCCATGCCGATCAGATTATCGTACTGGATGAAGGGCACATGGCAGGAATCGGAACCCACGATGAACTGATCAAGACCTGCAAGGTATATCAGGAAATCGCATATTCACAATTATCAAAGGAGGAGCTTGGCAATGAATAGAGGACCGGCTATGAGAGGCCCGCACGGCGCTATGCCACTGGCACGCGGGGAGCGGCGCTCCTTCTCCTCCACCTGGGGAAGATTGATTACCTACTGCAGGCCCTGGATGC
>BLMO01000144.1 GCA_011957885.1 Clostridiales bacterium | reverse complement strand
ATTAAGCCGACCGTCTGGACGCGGCAAAGGCGGCTATCCCCAAAGAAAAGAAACTTGTACGGGAGCGCACCTTTGATGAAGCCACTGGGAAAGGCAAGACCCGCCTACATTTTGAGGAACAGGAAAAGCCCATAGGAAAGAATAAGCCCCACAATAACCCACTATCCCGCCCCGCACAGGAAGCGGGTATTTTCGTCCGCAACAAGATACATTCCGTTGAAAAGGACAATTCCGGCGTTGAGGGGGCGCACAAATCCGAAGAACTGGCAGAGCGCGGCGTAAAGTACGGGGCGCGGAAAGTCAAGGAGGGCTACCGCAGCCACAAGCTGAAACCTTACCGGGCGGCGGCAAAGGCAGAGAAAGCGGCGTTCAAGGCGAATGTGGATTTCCAGTACCACAAAGCCCTGCATGACAATCCGCAGATTGCGGGCAATCCCCTTTCCCGCTTTATGCAGAAGCAGCAAATCAAGCGGCAGTATGCAAAGGCGGCAAGGAAAGGCGGCGTAAAAACGGCGCAGAAAGCCGCAGAGAACACCCGCAAGGCGGCAAAAAAGACCGCCGAGGAAACAAAAAAGGCAATCGCTTTTGTAGGGCGGCACCCGGCGGGCGTATGTATCGCCATTGCCGCGCTGCTCTTATTCATCATGGTATCGGCGGGGCTTTCCTCTTGCGGCTCCATGTTCTCCGGCTTGATGAACGGCATACTTGGGACTTCCTACACGTCGGAGGACAGCGACCTTGTGGCGACGGAAAATAATTACGCCGCAAAGGAAAACGAGCTTCAGCAGCAGATTGACAATATCGAAAGCACCCACCCCGGCTATGACGAATACCGATATGACCTTGACAGTATCGGGCATAACCCCCATGAGTTAGCGTCCTACCTCACCGCACTTTTACAGACCTATACCCCGCAGAGCGCACAGGCAGAATTAAACCGCGTCTTTGCCATGCAGTACACCTTGACGCTGACGGAAGAAACGGAAATCCGCTACCGCACAGAAACAAGCACAGACCCGGAAACAGGGGAAACGACCACCGAGGAAGTACCCTACGAGTACCATATCCTCAACGTGAAGCTGACGAACAAGCCCATTTCCGAGATTGCGGAGGAACTTCTAACGCCACAGCAGCTTGAAATGTACCGCGTCTATCTGGAAACAAGCGGCAACAAACCGCTGATTTTCGGCGGCGGCTCCCCCGATATGGGCGCGTCCGAGGATTTAAGCGGCGTACAGCTTGTAAACGGCACACGCCCCGGCAACACCGCCGTTGTAGACCTTGCGAAGCGACAAGTCGGCAACGTAGGCGGGCGACCCTTTTGGAGCTGGTACGGATTTAACAGCCGCGTGGAATGGTGCGCCTGTTTCGTTTCATGGTGCTACAATCAAGCCGGGAAAAGCGAGCCGCGCTTTGCCGGGTGCCAGTCACAGGGCGTACCCTGGTTCCAGTCACGCGGGCAATGGGGCGCGAGGGGCTATGAGAATATCGCCCCCGGCGACGCTATCTTTTTCGACTGGGACGGGGACGGGAGCGCAGACCATGTGGGGCTTGTTATCGGAACGGACGGGGTAGCTCTTTATTTTGCAGGCGTCGCCGGAATTGCCCTCGACGGTATAGACGCGCTCCCCGTCCGTTGATCGGACGAGCGCCGTGTAGGGTAAGAGCGGCTGCGCCTTT
>BLMO01000143.1 GCA_011957885.1 Clostridiales bacterium | reverse complement strand
GCCGCCATTCCGACCCGGCTCTGTTATCAGCGGGATGCCTGCCATGCAGAGTGCCTCAATATCCCGATTGATTGTTCGGCGGGAAACTTCAAACCTTTCTGCAAGATAAGGAGCGGTCACTTTTTCATGCTGCAGCAGAATGGACAGAATTCCGATCATCCGGTCAAGCTTCATAGAATGCCTCCTTTATTTATACAAAACCAGTATACCACAGAATGGTGACATGTACATGTCATGTTTATGAATTTGTGTAGGGAAAACTTCTGTAAAACTTACCTTTCCAGGGGCATTTGAACTTTAGCAAGAGCTGTGTTCAGATAATCATTAAACAGCTTCATGATATAAAACAGGTTATGTTCATTTCTTATCCCTCCTGTGCCGTACTCACAGCCGAAAAGGATGGACCGTTCAGAAAATCTTCAATATATTTTTTCATGCGCTCCGGAGATTGTTTCTGCATATGTGACAAAAAATAATGTTTTTACATATCCCACAGTGTGAGTTGACTTCCTTCTGTCTCTGGAAATTCCGACAGATATGCAAAAATCCGATCATTATTATGGACGATGCTGGTCCTTTCGCATGTTTCATGGAACATCTTCATCAATTCGGTATTGTGTGGGCTGTCAAGTATATACTGATTTCCATAGGTACGGATATACTTTTCCTTCAGCCCCGGAAACAGCTGATCCAACTGCCGGTAGAAATATTCCCGGTTTCCTTCACGGAGCGTCAGCCCCATACTGAAGCATAGAACACCGTATGTTTTGGCTTTGATACACAGATCCAGAATGCCGGAGATGTTTTCCTTAGTGTCGTTGATAAAGGGGAGAATGGGAGTCAGCCACACCACCGTAGGGATTCCCGCATCACGCAGCGCCTGCAAAGCTGCAAAGCGTTCTTTTGTTGTGCAGACGTTCGGTTCAATTTTTCTGCAAAGTGCTTCGTCATAGGTAGTGAGTGTCATTTGAACCACGCATTTTGCTTTTTTATGGATTTTTTGCAGCAGATCCAAATCCCGTAAAAGCCGGTCGGAC
>BLMO01000142.1 GCA_011957885.1 Clostridiales bacterium | reverse complement strand
GAGAAGCTTCCTATCGTGGATGACGACTTCCATTTGAAGGGTCTTATCACGATTAAGGATATTGAAAAGGCTTCTCGCTATCCCAATTCTGCCAAGGACAGTGCGGGTCGTTTGATTTGCGGTGCTGCTATTGGTGTTACAGCCATATCGGAAAAGAAGCCCAGGCACGAGGCATTCAGATGCTGTATCACAACCATGAATTTGAATTTGAAAAAATTGACGGGCAGTACAAGCTGGAGTATCAGTTTGATCATTTGACACCCGCAGAACTGCAGGCAGAGCTGGACACCTGCTGGGTAACTGTTTCCGGAGAGGATCCGGCTGCATATATCCGTAAATTTGCAGGGCGCTGCCCCTGTGTGCATCTGAAGGATTTTTATATGAGCGGCAAAAAGCCGGAGCATATGTACGCGCTGATCGGACTTCCTGAAACAGAAGCGGAAGAGGGCGAATCCAAAATGGAATTTCGTCCCGCAGGCAAGGGCATGCTCAATGTTCCTTCCATTCTGGAAGCTGCAAAGGATGCGGGCGCCCAGTGGATCATTGTGGAACAGGACAGTCCCTCTCTAGGAATGGATCAGTTGGAATGCGCCCGGGCGGGCATCGAATATTTGAAATCACTGAATTGGTAAACATATATAAAAGACGCCTATGGATTTTGACAGTTTCCAGAAGGCGTCTTTTTTATCATAAAGAAAACACTCGTCGCATAAAAAGAAAGGCAGATACAACCATGAAAAAATTTCTTGTCTGGAGTATGCTGTTCCTGCTGTTGACCGGATGTGCAGCCGAACCTGCCGCCACGCCGTCCCAGACGCAAGCGCCAGTCGAAACAACAGTTCCTGAAACCGATGCGCCTTCCCCACCCAGCGTGACCATAACTATGGTAGGAGACGTACTCCTCCATGAAAAAGTCTCGGACAGCGGACGTATGGAGGACGGCTCTTATCGGTATGATCATTTGTTTAAAAATGTCCAGGATGAAATAGAGGGCGCAGACATTGCCCTTGTCAATCAGGAAGTGATTTTAGGTGGACGGGAGCTGGGGCTTTCCGGATACCCCTGCTTCAACGGAGCATTTGAAGTAGGAGATTCCCTGGCATCCGCCGGATTTGACGTTATACTCCACGCTACCAATCACGCTCTGGATAAAAAAGAGTCTGGGCTGCGCAGTTGCCTAAATTTCTGGCGGCAAAGCCACCCCGATCTTGCGATTTTAGGCATATATGACAGCGCTTCCGCCCGGGACACCATATATATCCGGGAAGAAAACGGCATCAAAATTGCTATCTTGAATTATACCTATGGCACAAACGGGATTCCCCTGCCGGCAGACATGCCCTATGCAGTAAATCTTCTGGAGGAAAACCGTGTCCGCGCAGATATCGCCCGCGCAAAAGAAGCTGCGGATTTTGTTATTGTCACCCCACATTGGGGAACGGAATATGTTCTGGAACCGGACGCATATCAGAAAAAATGGACACAAATTTTCTACGAATGCGGAGTAGATCTGGTAATCGGGACCCATCCCCATGTAATCGAACCGGTAGAAATGATTACCGGTGAAAATGGAAACATGTTGGTATACTATTCCCTCGGCAATTTTATCAACGCCACTGCCGAAACTGGCAAAGGCATTGCCAACCGTATGGTGGGTGCAATGGCGCAAATCACTGTTACAATAGATAAAGATGGGAAAGCGTATATCTCCGACTATGGTGTGCTGCCGCTGGTTTCCCATGTGCGCACAGGCGCAGGACAGATTACCACCTACAAGCTTGCCGATTATACGCAGCAACTCGCCGGTGAAAATGAAATTTGTGCAAGCGATCCGGATTTTTCTCTAGCATATTGTCAAAATCTTTGTCGGCAGGTTTTCGGTACACTTTATTCCGAATGAACACACTTTAATACATCTGCAATCCTGTCGCAAACTTCCGATGCCAATGGAGAATATTCCCCGTATACGGCTTCCGCCTCTTCCCCGGCTTTTCCATGAACATAAACACCGATAGAGGCGGCGCCCACAGGGGATAACCCGCTGCACAGCATACCGGCGATCACGCCGCACAAAACATCGCCGCTGCCTCCTTTGGAAAGCGCCGGACTGCCGCTCATATTTACAAACAGGACGTTCCCGTCTGTTATCACAGTGCGTGCAAATTTCAATACACAAATCACTCCGTTTTCACGGGCATAGTGCGCCGCACTGGTCTGGGGATCTGCCGCAATCGTTTCTATATTCTGCCCAGTCATTCTGAAAAATTCACCGGGATGCGGCGTTACAATCACCGGTACATCGCTGGGGTATGCGAGAGATTCTCTCGCGCACACATTCAGCGCGTCTGCGTCACAGATCAGCGGCACCTGTACTTTGCGGAAAGTCTCCCGCACCAGCATTCTTGCCGCATTGCCCTGCCCAAGTCCAGGACCAATCACTACAATGCTTGCCCGCTCCAATGCGGAATGCAGCAGCGCTGGTTCCGGCACATCGCCGGTATATGCGGTCACAATGGCTTCCGGAAGCAGAATCTGCAAGGGCTGCCGGTTTTCTTCACAAGTGAAGATTTCTACCAATCCTGCACCGCTTCTGTATGCCGCTTTTGCGCACAAATATGCCGCACCGCACATACCTCTGGATCCGCCGATTACCAAAACACGCCCGAAGGTGCCTTTATTGGCATCTTTTTTTCTTTTGGGGATCAAAGACAGTTCTCTTTCCTCAATAACATATGCGGGACATTCCTGCTCATCCGCATC
>BLMO01000141.1 GCA_011957885.1 Clostridiales bacterium | reverse complement strand
AATTTCCGCAGTAATATCCTTTTTGCGGACATTGGTATTTCAAACAATTTCTGTTCTCATATTGCCGCTTTTTCTAGGTGTTGACGGCATTTGGTGGGCTATTACTGTGGCTGAAATCTTTGCATGTGTGATCTCCATTGTATTTCTTTTTGCTAAACGGAAGAAGTATCAGTATATGTAAAGAGGGATTGTTTGTATAATGCTGCCGATTTATAGTTCCTGCATAATGATAATAACAATGCAACAATGCCGCAGGTTATTCACATCTGAAGCCTCCCCCCAGCAAAGGGAGGCGGCGCGCCGCAGGCTATTCACATATTTCAAGCCTCCCTTGTGTAAAGGGAGGTGGCATGCTGTTAGGCATGACGGAGGGATTGTCTGCGTAATTCTGTTGATTTAAAGTTCCTACAAAATGATAATAAAACAATCCCTCCGTCGCTTCGCGACAGCTCCCTTTACACAAGGGAGCCTTTTTAATATTTGAAGCTGTGGTGACAGCTATCTTTACTATGGAGAACCTTTTTATTGATTTAAACTACGCTGACAACTATCTTTGCTATAGAGCCTTCCTTTAATAATACAAAAAAGCCTCCTTTATGTAAAAGGAGGCTTTTTATTAAAATAATCCTATATTTATTCCTGCTTGTCTGAATCGTCCGTATTTGTTTTATCATCCTTTGATGCATCGCCTTTTTTCCGGACATTAAACAGGATAACTACAATAACCACAGCAGCAACCACCAGCAAAACAATACCCACAATCAAAATGATCTTCTTCATGCCGATATTCTCCTGATTGTCTTCTTCATCATCCGGATCCTGCTTTTCCGTTTCAGCCAGTGTCTCCGTTACAATCTCAGTTACAGGATCTCCATTTTCATCATAAACTGGATTTCCGTCCTCATCAGTAACAGCTTTCGTAACAACCTGCGTTACAGGAACATTGTCATCGTCGCGAACAACATAGTTATCCGCATCAGTTACGTATGCTGTAACAGGACGACCCGTCGTATCTTCAGAGTTGTCTGTAGTATCAGCCGCAGTTGTATTTGCATCCGTTACCGGAGCAGTCGCATCCGAACCTACAACCTTAATGGATGCAGGTGCACCGATTTCCGGTTTAAAGGGAGTTACTTTATCGCTCGAGTCAGCACGTACAATATTATTTCCAGGTGTTAGCTGAATGGAAATATTGTGATTTCCATTCGGTGCTGTCTCTAAAATTTTAAAGCGCAGAGTACAAAGAAGACCGGTTTCATACACATTTTCAAAAGAAGTGCCCGGCACCATAGCAAGGAAACGATAGCTTCCCGTAGGAGTGATCAGACTTTTCGTAAAAGCAGCATCACTGAACACATCACCGTTTTCAACATCGCCTAATTGAAAATAAGACGCATTGTAAACCACGTCAAAACCGCAAGCCCAAAGTCCCGGGTTTTCATCCAAAAATATCTGCACTTCTACAATATCACCGGGTTTGCCTTCCGCGCCTTTCAGTGAAAGCACAACTTTGTCATCTGCTGCAAATATATTTACAGCAAAAACCGAAAGAAGCAGTACTGCCGCCATAATGGATGAAATGATTTTTTTCATTGTTAGACCATTCCTTTGTTTTGAATTTACATCGGTTTTGATGCAAACCGATTATTTCTTAGTTCACCTGAATACTGTAGTTCGGAGCTTCTTTTGTAATATTGATATCGTGCGGATGGCTTTCGCGAAGTCCCGCGCCGGAAATCTTTACAAAATAACCTTCTGCCTTCATTGTTTCCACATCAGGCGCACCACAGTAACCCATGCCGGCACGCAGTCCGCCCATAAGCTGGAATATCGTATCTGACAGCGGTCCTTTGTAAGGAACACGTCCTTCCACACCTTCCGGTACAAGCTTTTTCGCATTCTGCTGGAAATATCTGTCCTTGCTTCCGCATTCCATCGCTGCGATGGAGCCCATGCCGCGATACACTTTGAATTTACGACCCTGATAAATTTCAGAATCTCCAGGGCTTTCCTCGCATCCTGCAAACAGGGATCCGATCATAATGACATTTGCGCCTGCCGCGATGGCCTTCGGCAAATCGCCGGAATACTTTATACCGCCGTCTGCAATAACCGGAATGCCAGACTCACAGGCAACAGAATATGCATTCATAATTGCTGTAAGCTGGGGTACGCCGATGCCGGCAACCACTCTGGTAGTACAAATAGATCCAGGACCAATTCCAACTTTAATTGCATCTGCACCTGCGGAAATCAAATCCTTTGCCGCTTCCGCTGTAGCAATATTTCCTGCAATAACCTGTGCCTCCGGGAACGCATCCTTCAATTTTCCAACACATTGAATAATATTGCGGGAATGACCGTGTGCGCTGTCCAATACCAGATAATCCGCACCTGCCTGCAGAAGCGCGC
>BLMO01000140.1 GCA_011957885.1 Clostridiales bacterium | reverse complement strand
AGACAATCCCTCACCCGCTCCGCGGGAGCTCCCTTTGCACAAGGGAGCCTTTTTTAGTTTGAGGCTTCGCAACAACTTTCTTTTACACTGGGGAGCCTTTTAATAATGGAATTTGCGGGAGCTCCCTTTGCTGGGGGGAGCCTCCCCCTCAATCCAAGCCTCCCCTGTGCAAGGGGAGGTGGCACGGCTTTGCCGTGACGGAGGGGCTGTTATTTTATCATTTTGCAGAATTTGCAAAACAAATGTTTTAATGAACAATCCCTCACCCGCTGCCCGGGTCCTCACATGGGGTCTTTCTAAACTTGCATAAACATCAAACAGCACACGGAGCAGGTCCGAGGGACTCATAATTGTCTCGTAAATACTTCCGGTCAATTTTTCCGTTCTGGTTATAGGGCATTGCCTTCACCCGAATAAAGCAGCCGGGCATCATATATGCAGGCAGCCGTTTCGCCAGCGTCTGACACAGCACTGCATCCTCCAGCCGTTTTCCCTGATATACAAGGATAATCTTGTCTCGACTTCCGTCATATACTGCCGCACAGGCTGAAATTTCCGGAATGGCTCCGGCAGCAGCCTCAATTTCGCTCAGTTCGATACGGTATCCCATGTGCTTGATCTGAAAATCCTTACGGGAAATATACAAAAGCTCACCTCGTTCATTTTCCCGTACCAAGTCGCCCGTTTTATACACCCGCTCAGGGTAACTTTTTTGCAAAGGGTTCTGTACAAACGCAGCAGCAGTTTTCTCCGGATCGTTGTAATATCCCATACCAACAAAAGAACCACGGACATACAACTCGCCTTCTTCCCCACGGGATACCTGCTTGCCATCCTCACCTATGATAAATACATCACAGTTGTCGCATGCCCGTCCAATAGGAAGGGTTTCGCTGTTGTCAAACCTTCTGTCTACCACATAATAAGTACAGATATCGGTTGTCTCCGTAGGTCCGAACAGATTGGCAAACATTGCATCCGGCAGTTTATCCATCCAGTAGTTCAGCTGGCGCACAGGCATGACCTCTCCTGCAAAAAGAACCTTTTCCATATGCTGGGGCATTACATAATCCAACACCTTCCAGTTTGCAACAATGCAAAGCGCTGAAGGAACCCAGTATATAGTATTAACCAACCGCTCGTTGAGAAATTCAATCAGCTTCACCGGGAAGGAAAACAGACTTTTTGGAACAATGTGCAGGGTTGCGCCGGTGCGCATAGTAGAAAAAATATCCGATACGGACATGCTGAAATAGAATGGCGTCTGATTCGCAAATACAGTCTTTTCTGTAATGGAAAATGTATCAGCATACCATTTAGAATAAGCAATCACGTTCCTGTGACTAAGCACCGCTCCCTTCGGGTTGCCCGTGGAACCGGAGGTAAACAGGGCATACAAGGGATCCGTATCCGCCATGGCGCTGCGAATTGAACCAAGCAGCGCGTTATTTGCTACCGTCCCAGCACAATCCTCATAGGAAAGGAATGGGATATCCGGCGCCCATGCGCTGCGCTCCTCCATCCATTCCTGCGGCAAAATGACCGCCGCCGGCTGCAAAGTCTGAAAAATCTTTTCCACCCTTGCCTGAGGCATTTCGCAGTCAATTACAACGTAAAAATTCCCGCTGTATACCACCCCCATCATAGCGATGAGATTTTCTACAGAACGGGGCATTATTACTGCAACAGGGCAGTTCCGCCTCCCACCTAGGTGGGAGGCAATGGCTGTTCCAACAGCCATTGCCTCTTCCACAAAGGAAGTATACGTAATAGATTTGTCCGCATCTGCAAAAACGATTTTCCCAGGATGCATTATAGCAGATTTCTCAAGATATTGCAAAATATTTTTCATAATTTTTTCTACTCTTTCTCAAACGTGACTTATCTGTTGCGAATTGCGTCAATAGGACGCTTGGAAGCAATCCGTTTTACAGGCACATAGCTTGCCGCGGCAGCCACAGCAATGCTAACCACAAACAGAAGCAGCAGCTGCCGGATACCGAAATTCAATATGGTGATCAGGATTCCCGCTTCATTGCGGATCAGATAGTTGATGATCGTTGTGGCGGCAAACACGCCGATAGAGGACAATACAAAGTTGATCATTGCAATGATGAAGCTTTCTGCAAAGAAGATACGGAATACATCGTTGCCTCTGGATCCAATCGCACGCAGAATTCCGATTTCCTGCTTTTTATAGGAAATGCTGGTGCTGATAAAGTTGGCAAGCATCAATGCAGCAAACAGAGCGAATCCAAGTCCCACATACAGGAATACGTTTGCAAGGGTATGAAGCACGCTGTTTACCGTATCCAGTTCAAAGGTAACGGAGTTCTGCAATTCAAACCGCTCCGTTTTGTTGTTGGCATCCCCGTAGCAGTAGGATACCAGATCGTTTACATCCTGCTTCTCCTCCGGCATTTTTCCTACAGCAAAGTTATACACCCCTTCTTTTCCGGGAGTGAATGCATTGAAATCCTTTTCAGAAACAACAGCAGTACGTGCAATGGTCTTATTGGTTTCATCAATCGGAATAATACCAACTACTTTATAGCCTTCGTCATTGTGGAACTCCCTTTCCTCCGCAGTATAATAATCCTTGCTCAGCATTGCATTTTTCAAAGAAGCAGTATAATTTTCAACGGATTCGGAAACGTCAAGGGGACGACCATTGTCCTCAAAAGCCGTAATTGCATCGGAAGCAATAACAATCTCATTATCTGCAAGCTCTGTTTTTTCTCCGTCCAGCCAGAGGATATTCTGATCTGCAATCTGATCCAAAGTGGTCAGGTACGCCGGATCAATATTAAAGTCTGCATTATTATAATATATATATCCTTTGGTGATATTATAAATCGGCGTTTTATTTGCAATCAGTTTTTCCACATGTCCGGCACCGGTCATTGCAACGCCTATAAGACTATAGTTGGCAGCCGTCTCAAACTCTTTTGACAGTGCATAATCGATCATCAAATCGGCTGTACTTGCATTTTTCTTTTCTTCAGTCAGATTCTTATATCGGTCCAGATCAAATCCGGTGTCTATCACGCCGGTTATCGTATATTCCGTATCTCCAAGCAACAATTTTTTGCCGATCATGTCGTCATAATACTGCACTGGTGTAAAGTCAAATGCAACATTTCCGTCCTCACCGACAGAATAAACTCCCTCGGTATAACTTGCCTGCCGGAAGGTTTGGAATATATATGTGCTGATTGCAATTTCATTTTTGGTTCCGTCAGGAAGGGCTCCTGCGACCAGCTGTGCCTTCATTTCCTTCAGACTTTCCTCTGTGATTTCTGCAAAGCCTGTAAATTCTTTCGCATAAACCTGTACTTCCGTTTTTGTAAGCTCTACAGAGGAATCCAGATGCGCAGCAAAAGAAAGGGAGGTATTCAGCGGAACATATACACCGCTCATTTCAATGCCTGTATCCTTTGTAAACTGCGCCACATCTGCCTTTGACAACATGCTGCTCCAGTGATCCCAACGTTCCTCTACACCGCTGCCGTATTTATAGGAACGCACGATAGATGCATAGGAAACGCCTGTATCAACAATCGAGTTGGTGCATGTCTTTATATGATTGTATGCACCGAATGTATCTGCAAGTCCGAACAGCCCGAAGGCAATACAGGACAGGAGAATTGTAACCACCAGACGGATTTTCTTATGCCCCAGCCCACTTGCCCCGATTTTGAAGGCATTCTTCATGGGAAGCTTTGATTTAATTAAATGGAAGGATCCTGCATCGGCAGACTTGATCTTTCCGGTATCGGTCGGCACAAATTTTTGCCCCGCCTTTTTCCTGCCGATGCGGATATTTGTCTGAGACTGCATATCCTGTATATAGGCGTTGATCGCGTTCCGGTCCTCCTCTGTAAGGTGATATCCGGCAGGAACCTGAATCGTCTCCCCTTCATAGGAAAGCACAGGTACATCTTCCTCAGTATCGGTGCAGGTATCTACTTCTACATCACTGATAACCCGTCCATCTGCTAACTCAATGATCCGGTCTGCATAATTTTCAGCAAAGTCCCGATCATGGGATACGATAATAACAAGCTTCTTTTTGGAAAGCCGCTTCAGCGTGTCCAAAACCTGTCTGCCGGTGTTGGAATCCAGCGCACCGGTCGGTTCGTCCGCCATAATGATTTCCGGCTTTTTTACCAGTGCCCGGGCAATTGCCACGCGCTGTTTCTGTCCACCGGACAGTTCATTGGGCTTGCGGTTTCCATATCCCTCCAAGTCCACTTCCCGCAGAATTTCGTTAATTTCCGCATCGCTCGCTTTTCTGTTCTGCAGTTCAATGGCAAGGGCGATATTGGCACCGACCGTGAACTCTTCTAGTATATTATATTCCTGGAAAATAAAGCCTACATATGTATTCCGATAGGAATCAAAATGTTTTTGTTTAAAATCCTTCGAGGAAACGCCTTTGATGATAATTTCGCCGCTGTCATATCGGTCTAGACCGCCCAGCAGATTGAGCAGTGTGGATTTACCGCTGCCGGATTTTCCCAAAAGGAAAATCATTCCCTTATCCGGGAAACGGAGTGATATTTTATCCAGCGCTGTTACCGGCACTCCTTTTTTCGGTTTATAAATCTTTGATAAATCTTTCGTCTCGAGCATATCTCTGATCCTTTCTGCTTATTGTACACTGTCTCGTATCACGAATACTAACTGTACTATTCGAAATGGCACAGTTAGTATATCATGTGCATTTGCGATTGTCAATAGCTTTTCTCACAGTTTTCTGTCAGATTTGTTTCTTGCAATACTATAATACGCAAAGGGACTTTAAGGTTCAATGAGATAAATGTTTAATATTTTATTAAGGTTTGTCTAACATGGAAAAATGTGTAAAAGGGTTGCACAAAACAGGCTGTTTTATCCTCGAACTTTTCATACGATATTGACAAGTTGGGCGGATTATGTTAATATATTTTCATAATAGTATGATACTTTTTTTACAGCTAATATTATAAGAACAGGAGGAAGAAGATGAAAAAAGTACTGAAAAGAATGATGACAGTGGTGCTTGCGGCAACGCTGTGCATCGGTATGTTCACAGGAGGAGTGTACAGCATAAGTGATCCTTCCGAAACATATCAGAAACAGCAGGCGGAGCATGAGGACGAAAGCCTGTCGCTGTGGTTTGAACATTCCTTCAAAAAGGTAATGACCAGCGACATAACCCCCTCCGGCATGGATACATATTCCGTATACATGGCGAAAAATGAAATTGAAAACGCCCAGTTTGTGCTGTATTCAGCCCAGCAGAAAACAGGACTGACCGCGGCAGTAACCGATTTCACCAACGAACAGGGAGACGTACTGCCGGCAGAGTTGTACTATCAGATGTACGTAACCGTGGACGATTTGGACGTCACCAGTGTGCTGGGCTCCACCAGCGCAGAGGATTCCATCATCCGGGAAGGTGAGCAGCCAGATCCCATGGTACCGCTGGATAAGATCGGTGCATTCCAGCTGAACGCAGGAAAGAGCCAGGCATTCTACATCCGTTTGAAGAGCACGGAAGACACACCCTCCGGCTGGTATTCCGGAACATTGAACATCTGCAATGCGGCAGGAGAGCAGATCAAGACCGCCCAGGTATTCGCCTATGTATGGGATTTCACTCTGTCTGAAAAGACAGCTTTGGAAACATCCATCTACCTGGCGAATGATACCAACTACAAAGGCAACTACAAAGCATTCTATGATTATCTTCTGGAGAACCGGATTAATGCAATGGATATTCCCGGCGGGCTGACTGCCGACAACCCGTATCTGACGGATGAACGGGTCGGTTCTATCCGTGTAGCTGCCAACGGCGGTGGATTGAACAAGATGTACATGGATCGGAATGTGGCCGACTATGCCAAATACGCAGACATCTACGCAGAGTTGTCCAAGATGAACGAATGGGAACTGATCAAGGATAAATTCTATTTCTACACCGTAGATGAAGCCATGTCCAAGGAACAGCAAGATGCAATTGGAAACGGCGGCTTGACAGTAGACGATGTGAAGCTGCGTTCTGAGACGCTAGCTAAATATTGGGACAATGCACGAACAGTCGTTCCTTACCACGAAAACCATCCATATCCCTACTATTACTACGATGCGCCGCTGAACTACACAGACACAGCAGGCATCCGTGACGGCGCGCAGGAAATGTTTAACACAAATAGTTCCAATATATTGTGTCCGCAGCTTTATGCGTTCACTCCCTCCGAGGAACTGGATGCAGTTGGATATGACGGAACAGGTACACAGGTAATCCGGAATCTGAGCTGCACCATTTCCGGAATGATTCTGAAAGGGCAGCAGTATTTCAATTGGGAAAAGATTTACGGCGATTACTACGATAGAGCCAATTCTTATGTAATTTCCGAACAGGAAAAAGGCAACACTGCAGATTTGTGGACATACAGCGCAGGATATAACAAGAGCTACACCTACGCAAATCACCTGATTGAAAACACGGGACTGCAGACAAAAATGCTGTTCTGGCAGTTGTATCAGAACGGCGTTACCGGTTATCTCTACTATGGCTCCAACAACTGGAACGAATACGATTATCAGAATGGTAATTTTGTAGATAACACAATTACCGGTAACCGGCAGAGAACCGGATGGCGTACAAACAAACATATCTACAACAAGGGCACGGCAAACGAGCATGCCATATACGGAAACGGAACACTGTTTTACGGACCGCTGCAGGGACGGCTAAATACAGTAAACTACATAGGAACAGTGCGAGTGGAACAGATGCGTGACGGTATCGAGGAATACCAGATGCTGACCATGCTGGAAGAATACAAAGGAAGCGAAGCAGCACAGGCACTCGTATCGAAAGTATCCACAAATACAGTAAACTATCTGTCCCTGAACAACTTCGATACCAGCGCATGGGACAGCAGCATGGACGAATACGATATCATGGCAGCAGTCCGTCTGGAACTGGGCAATGCAGTGGAAGCAGCAGTTCGGGAAGGCAAGTGCGAACACACCTATGACAGCGGCACAGTAGCAGAAGCTGCCGGCTGTATTACTGTTGGCAAACTGGAAAGAACCTGCTCCAAATGCGGAGAGACCACAGTAGAACTGATTCCTGCAAAGCATACGGAAGGCTCCTGTTATACAGTGGAAACAGTGACACAAGCCACCTGCACACAGGACGGAAAGCTGCGGTACACCTGCGGGGACTGCGGATATGTGAAGGAGGAAACGGTTTCCGCATACCATAACGACAGCAGCCATTACCGGTATGAAAGCAAAGGAAGCGGTGCACATTCCGTATACTGTACCGTATGTAATACAGAAATATCCAGAGACAGTCATCTGATGCAGACACGCTACACCAATACATGCACCGAAGACGGATATATAGTGGAAGGATGCAGATACTGTGACTATGCAGTACAGGGAGAAGCAATCCCTGCAAAGGGACATTGCTTTGTTGCAGCTGGATCCTCCGAACCCACCTGCACCGAACCGGGACACACAGGCGGAATATGCATCCGCTGCGGCTACGAGGAAGAAGGAGGCATCATTCCGGCACTGGGACATGATTTAGGGGATCCGGTGATAAAGGAAGCAAACTGCACGGAAGATGGAAGTTCGGTAAGAAGCTGCTCCAGATGCGGCTACAAGGAAACAACCGTTCTGCCTGCACTGGGACACAAGTACAATGAGGATAACATCTGTGAGGTATGCGGGCAGGAGAAGCCGGCCTTTATCCCCGGTGATACAGACGGGAACGGAAGAATCACCCCGGCGGATGTAACGTACCTGCGTCTGATATTG
>BLMO01000139.1 GCA_011957885.1 Clostridiales bacterium | reverse complement strand
GTTTGGCTTATTACGGCATTATTACAGAACAGGACACCATGACGATAATTATATCTTTCCAGAGTTCAAAATCGGGTCGGCTTATGTGGCTGATTATCTGCTCATAGGTAATAGTTCAGACGGTTATCAATTTGTCTTTGTGGAATTAGAAGCTCCCAACGGGCGGATAACAAAAGAAAAAGGTACTCGTTTCGGGGAAGTAATCAATAAAGGGATTGAACAGGTTAGGGATTGGCAAATGTATATTGCTGCAAATTGGAATGTAATTGTAGCAGAATTGGAAAAGCACTCATTCTCCAATACAAAGTTACCCAGACAATTATACAAATATTGCCCTTATCAAATCTACTATGCTGTGATAGCCGGACTCCGTAAAGATTTTGAGAATATTCGTGATAGAAAGCTCCAACTGCAAAATGAAAATAACATAACACTTTTGCATTACGAAAATCTCATAGATGTTGCAAACGAAAATTAAAAGTCCATTTTCAGCGTTCCGGCTCACTTGCCTTTTTCTCCTGTACCTGTTTCAGACAGTAGCCCACACAAGGGAGCTGCCCTTTGTACGGACAGGAAGCGCAAGCCGGGGAATGGGGAACGGGCGGCGCATTGTCACGCCGCCCGCCCGGTCTTTGTATCATCATCTTTTCAAAGGGATTGTCGGTAAACAGGGTCATGCTTCCTCGTCCTCCTGTTCTTCATCAGAAAGCCCGTCCCCCTCGTCCGGCTCGTCCTCGTCGTAGTCGTCAAAATCGAAATCTTCAAGGTCGGTGCCGCCCTTGACGTTCTGCTTGCGTCTAATAAACTTAAAATAATAGAACGCGCCCCCGCCGCCAAGAAGTGCCACGACAAGGAAAAGCACAAGCCCGCCCGCATTGCCTTTTTCTTTGGGCTGCTCCGGCGGTTCTTCGGTTTCCGGCTCCGCTTCCTTGCCGCTGCAAGCGGTCATGTTGTCCTTGCAGACGGGGCAGCTCACATTTACTTTCCCGGCTTCGCATTTATCGGTGCAACTGCAAACGGCGGGCGGGGCTGCTTCGGTGCTTCCGTCCTCCATAAGTGCTAAGAGGTCGGCTTCGTCCACTTGATTAAGGAAATGTACGGTGTCCTCGCCCTCGTCGTCCCGGTC
>BLMO01000138.1 GCA_011957885.1 Clostridiales bacterium | reverse complement strand
GATCAGGTAGGATCCTTGGCAGATTCGCTGCACGAACTGCGGCAGCAAATAGAGGCAAAGCATAAGGAGAGCCAGACAGAAACTGCCTCTTCTGCTCAGGCTACCCTTGTGTAAAAGGCGCAGCCCAATAAAAAGTCTCCCAAAAAAGTTAAAAAGCCTCCCTTGTGTAAAGGGAGGTGCCGACTAAGCGTAGCGATGTCGGCGGAGGGATTGTACCAGCTATCATTTTAGATAATCTACAAATCGGAAATTTTGCTTAGACAATCCCCCAAGGGCCCCCTTTGCACAAGGGGGCCTTTATATGTGTGTGATACTGTTCGGTATCCCCTATGGAACTACGCAGTGGATCCTCACAAGGGACCTTTTCATTTGAATGAAGTTCCGCGACAGCACCCCAAGAGATTCGTCCCGTGAACTTTATACAAGGGGGCTTTTTGTTGGGAGGAAACTTTTTGGGGAGCCTTTTCGTCATTTACTGTATTTTCAGCAGCTCTGCCGCATTATTCCAAAGAATATCTTTGCGCTCTGACGGAGACAGCTCCAACGTATCCAGCAGCCGCAGTTCCATTTCCGGTGTGTGCCAAGGACAGTCTGATCCGAATAATAGCTGCTTTGTTCCATGCTTTTCAATAATATCCAATGCTTCGGCGCGCGGCTTTTTTCCGTATCCAAAGGATACATCAAAATACAACGGCAGACCGCATAAATACTGCAACACCTCTTCCCCCATGCAGGCACCGCCCCAGTGGGCGGCAATTACCGGACCGTCTATATGCTGCAGCGCCCGTGCAAGCCGTTTCGGTGTACAGTGGAAAGGCGCTCTGTATCCAAAATCCTGCCCTGCATGAAACAGGATCACAAGTCCTAAATCAGCAGCTTTTTTATAATGGGAAACATACGGGGATCATCCACAAAAAAATCCTGATAGTCCGGATGCAGCTTGACACCTCGCATACCCATAGATGCAATGCGTTCCAGTTCTTCCAGCGCGTCCGGGGCATCCGGATGCACGCTTCCGAAGGGGAAAATATGACTGCATTGTATAGACGCGGCAAAGTCGTTCACTTTTTTCATCTGCCCCGGATTGGTGGCAATATTCTGCACTGCAAAAGCGTCCACCCCTTGCTGCTGCATCAGGACTATCAGGATTTTTTTGTGGATGATCC
>BLMO01000137.1 GCA_011957885.1 Clostridiales bacterium | reverse complement strand
ATATGAAGGAAACGCATACTACTTCTACAAGAACCTGCAGGGAGATGTAATTGCGATCACCAATGCGAAAGGTGTAGAGATTGCCAGATACAGCTACGACGCATGGGGCGTGTGTACAGTAACGGAACTTACGGAGCTTGGGGGTACAGTTGCAAACAAGAATGTGTTCCGATACCGGTCGTATATCTATGACGCAGATCTGGGTTGGTACTACCTCCAGAGCCGGTACTATGATCCCCAAACCGGTCGGTTCATCAACGGGGATGAGGTTGCGTATTTGGGCGCAAATGAAACAGCTTTGTCCTACAATTTTTTTGTTTACTGCGTAAATGATCCGGTGAACTACGATGATCTATGTGGATATGCTGCTCTTAAAGTCGGTATGTTAGCCATGAGCAATTCATTAACTAGGAATTTTGAATTTGCTGTAAGAAGACATTTTACTGAATATGGCGGCAATATAATTTTTAGAAAGTTTTTGGCAGCATCTTTTCCTGCTTTTTTATTGGGCTGGACGCATTTGCACGATGTAGATATTTTATTTTTAGACTTTCATGGAGAACCGTACCGTTTACAAAACGAACATGGCGGAACGGTTTTAAATACCCAATATTTAAATCTCTTATGCAATATTAATGCAAGATTTGTATTTTTAAATGTATGCAATGGAGGGCATTATGATCATAGATATTCAAACATTGCACATTATTTATCCATGAAGATTTGCGGATCTTTAATTGCAAGTGATGGAACTGTATATTCTTATCAAAGCAATGATATAACTGGTGAAAGAACATTTCAATCCAAGGGTGATATGTATTGGAAAGAATATAATCATGCAAATTATCCACCATATAGAATGAGATTGACTAATTATGGTTGGATGCTGTATCAGCATGGGAAGCAGCCCCGGTGTATAAGTCACCGAAAAGCAGCAACTTTTGATCAAATGATGAAATTCCTAAAACAAAATCGTTTATTTTGATGAAAGAGTGGAAAGCATGAAAAAAATGTTGATTTTTTTATCAGTATTAGTGGCAGCGGCTGTAATCTTAATAATTGTATTATGCAATAATCTATTTGGTATCCGCGATTGGATTGCAGAGGAATTTGGCTGGGATTTGAATAGAGAAAACACAGATGAAAGTTCAGATAGTACATGCGAAACGGAATCAAAAATAGTAAAAGGGAAGTCAATCATTGAAATGCTTGCTGCCGATCAATTATCGGAAACAAAGTTTTGTAATCCTTTGAAAGAGGGATTGGAAAAACTTGTTTTTCCGGAAGATTCTTATTTAGACGGATATTATGTGGAGCTAAATGAAGATGCTGCGGGAGAAGTATATGAGGAATATCATCCGTATATATATACATTTCGTGTTGTTGTGCCTAAAAGCGCTTTAGAGGATTTTCGCGGTGTACTGCAAAAAAATGGCTTTAACCAAGTTAGTCGGGATAGCAAAATTACTGGAACATGGTATGTATCAGATCTGTTTGGAAATTATCCGAAAGATCAATACACATTTGCAGCATCACATATGTACTACATAGATGAAGAATTGTTTCGTTCCGTAGGAGGAATATTTGTTGATATTATAGAGCCGGCTGGAGAATCCGTCATCATAATTACTGCATACTAATTTAATAAAGGAGAAAGCGATTTGCTTTCTCCTTTATTTGAAAAAAGATCAAAAAATACGTGTACATTTGGCGCAGCGTAAGTTTTATAACGGATGGGCGAAATTTTGGAGAGATCAAACGGCGTATAACTAAATGGATATGAATCAAGCTTCATTCCAGATTCTTATCAGCTGGGGATATTCCTTTGAATCGACAAAAAACGAAAATATACATATGACATTCTGGGGCAGTTGATCTGCGAGAAGCGAAACGGCGTTGCCACAGAAATAACTTATGATGAATGCGGCAATATTTTAACCAAAGGCGGAAAGACATACGCGTATGGCG
>BLMO01000136.1 GCA_011957885.1 Clostridiales bacterium | reverse complement strand
TCTGATCGCCTACACTTCCATTTTCCTCCGGAGCAAAGGCGCAGGAGGACAGCAGCACTATTACTGCAATCAGCATGGACAGTACCTTACAATAAATTCTTCCTTTCATTCTCTTACCCTTCCTTTCGCTATGTTGTTTTTTGAACACAGTGTCAAAAGCAGCTCGTAATACCATATGACTGATACTCATTTATTTACAACTATTTCTATTGATATTATAAAGAGAATTCCGCTATTTGTCAATAAAATTTGTAACTTTTGACTATATTTTCTTTTACAGCACTATTGGATTCATAGCAGCAAACCAACCGGCAGGGTGGACAGGCTCCATGCATAGCGTATAAATAGAATCTGCTCGCCCAGCATGCAGATATTGCGCCAATTCTTTTTCAGATAAATGGTTGCGATCCCGATGATTTGTAATAATCTGCACACCACATTCTTTTCTGCGAATGGATGCCAGAAAAAACCTTCCTGTCTCGTTCGCAGCAAGAATTCTGGTAAAGGCGGGCACCTCACACAGCATGTCAACTGTAGTACCGGTGCAGGCAAATAAAGCCGCCCTGCGCAGCCGGGCATTGGTATACTGTTTGGTTACGACCCGCTGAAACAAATCCGCACCACTGACTGCTTCCTGTGCTGTATTATAAAGTCTGCGGATTACGCCGCCGCTGCCTTCCGCAAATCCTTCCGGCGGTTTCTCCGCACAGCGGAGATACTGAAATAGAAGCAATGCAAGCCGATCAGAAAGCACCGCACCTTCCGGATTTTCTCCGGTTTGACAGATCTTCGCTGTCATAGAAGCCCGCAAAGCAGAAGCGCCTGTGCAGCCAATTCGCCGAACAGGAACAGGAATCAGGTGATCCAAAAAGCGGCAATATTCCGCACCCAAAATATCGTTTGCACCGTTTAAAAGCGCAGCGGGAAGCTGGGGGCACAGCTCAGACAGCAGCTGCTCCCGGCGCACACCCGCCTGCCCGACACCGTGAAACCGTGCCTGAAAATCACTGCTGTTCAGAATTCGTGCCGCAAGCTGCAAAGCAGCCCGATCCCCTGTCTCGCTTCCAAAATACAAATGAGAGCATCCCAACTGTTTTGCAAGATGTACCCCTGCCTGTGCAAAATAAGCGGCAGAACTGCTGCTCCACGGAAACGGCAGTTCCACAACCAGGTCCGCCCCTGCATGTACCGCAGACGCAGCTCGTTTATATTTATCAAAAATTGCACATTCGCCGCGCTGGACAAAGTTGCCGCTCATTATGGCAATCAAGCACGAGGAATCTTCCCTTGCCTTTTCAAAAAGGTATGCATGTCCCATATGTTGGGGATTCAATTCACAAATTACGGCAGAAATTTTGTTCATATGATAAAATATCCTCAAAAAAGTATTGTATCTGTAAAAAGTTGGTGTATAATAATATGTTGTATATATTTGTCTGTACACCGGCTATTTTACAGGATAGAAACGGTATTGTCAAATTTAAGCAGACGCAAAACAATAAATCAAGGAAAGGCTTTACATCTATGAAAGTATTGGTCGTAAACGCGGGCAGCTCTTCTTTGAAATATCAGCTGTTCGACACATCCAGCAATGAAGTTCTTGCAAAAGGAATCTGCGAGCGCATCGGAATCGATGGGGTTATTGATCACAAGCTCCCCTCCGGAGAAAAATACAAGGAAGAAATCAGCATGCCTGATCATGCGGTCGCAACGGAGATCGTTATTCAGTGCCTGACAGACAAAAATCACGGCTGCATCTCCGACATGAGCGAAATTGAAGCAGTCGGTCACCGGATTGTCCATGGCGGTACTTATTTTGCAGAGTCTGTGATTGCAAACGAAGAAACACTGGAAAAGCTGCGGGATTGCATCGAGTTGGCTCCCCTGCACACTCCTGCTCATATTATGGGCATTGAGGGCTGCATGAAAGCAATGCCCGGAGTGCCTCAAGTACTTGTATTTGATACCGCATTCCACCAGACAATGCCGGATTATGCTTACACATATGCGCTCCCCTATGAGATGTGTCAGGAATATAACATCCGCCGGTTCGGTGCGCATGGAACTTCTCATCGTTTTGTAGCAGGTGAAATGTGCAAAATTCTGGGCAGAACCGAAAACACCAAAATTGTTGTATGCCATATCGGAAACGGTTCCTCCATTTCCGCAGTAAAAGACGGCAAGTGTATCGACACCTCTATGGGTATGACCCCTCTGGCCGGACTGATGATGGGAACCCGCTGCGGCGATATCGACCCTGCTATTGTTACTTATGTAATGAACAAAACCGGAAAAACGCCGGATGAGATGAGCGATTTCATGAATAAGGAATGCGGTTTCTTGGGTCTGTCCGGTATTTCCTCCGATAGCCGGGACATTGAAGCCGCTATTTTAGAAGGCAACGATCGTGCATTTCTGACGGCAAATACGTTGGCATATCAGGTTAAGAAATACATCGGCGCATATGCTGCCGCCATGGACGGGTTAGATGCAATCGTATTTACCGCAGGCATGGGCGAAAATAATCCAGAGCTCCGTGAGCGGGTTTGCAGAAAAATGAAGTATCTGGGCGTGGAAATTGATATGGAACGCAATGCAAAGGCATTCCGCCAGCCCAACATTGTTGAGCTTTCCACACCGGCATCCAAAGTAAAAGTATATCTGATTCCTACAAATGAAGAGCTTATGATCGCAAAGGATACGGAAGCTTTGGTAAAAAACGGCTGATTATTTCATTTCATAACTATTTAAAACAATCGACTGTAAAACTTAAAGTCTCCCCAGCAAAGGGAGTTGTCGAAAAGCCCAATTTTATCAGGCTCCCTTGTGCAAAGGGAGCTGTCGCGTAGCGACTGAGGGATTGTTTTGCTATCATTTTGTAGAATCTTCAAATCGGCAATATTACTTAGACAATCCCTCCGGCACGGTGTTACCGTGCCACCTCCCTTTGCACAAGGGAGGCTTAAAATTCGGGCTGCGTGACAGCTCCTTTTCTGGGGGAAGTTTTTTTGCTTGCGCCACACGGCAGTTTCCTTTTTCCTGGGGAGTCTTATACACTTGTACTTCGCAAAACACCTTAAAATTCTCTATTAAGCAAACAGCCGATCATTTCTGACCGGCTGTTTTTATGGATAATACCGCAGGCTTGCCACAACGCGTCCCAATATTCTTACATGATCTGTATAAATCGGTTCATATTCCCGATTTTCAGGTTGGAGACGAAACCGCCCCTTCTCTTTATAAAAAGTTTTCACCGTTGCCTCATCATCTATAAGCGCCACCACAATTTCTCCGTTGGAGGCGGTTGGCGTCCGCAGAACCACCACTATGTCTCCATCCATGATCCCTGCTTCAATCATGCTTTTTCCGGACACCCGCAAAGCGAATAATTCACCCGGAGCAAACCTGCGCCCGTCCGTACAAAAGCTGACAGTCTCCTCATGACTTTCCACAGCCAAAATCGGAGCGCCGGCAGTTACTTTTCCCAGCAACGGCACCCGATATGTGGGAGCACCAACATCCGGACGCAAAGACCTGCTTTTGTTTGCGTCTTTCTTCAAATATCCTTTTTCCACCAGCTTTTCGATATAGCTATACACTGTAGCTGTACTGCGAATCCCAATCTGACGCTGAATATCCCGCACGCTGGGCGAATAGCCCTTCTCTGTATAACAATCTGTTATACAATCTAAAATCTGTTTTTCCCTTTCGCTAAGTGCAGACACTTTCTGCATCCTCCTTTCTTAAAATATTTTTCAGACCTAACTCCACAAATAATGCACGGTTTTTTATTTCAGTATAGCATACAGCCCACAAAAAATCAATTACAGTTTTTTATTTGTTCCCTGTGCAATCAAGCAAGCCGTTTTGCAGGAATCAAAAAGTAATCATGCATTTTTAATATGTAAGAAAGTGCAAATCCGTATTTTTTACCAAATTATCGAAACACAGCATCAAAAACCCTGCAAATTGTGAACACTTTGTTAAATCCGTCTGTTTCTATTGAAATTTGTTGCTTTTAATGGTAATATATACACTAGCGGAAATTGGTTTTATAACCTTTCTAATTACTAAAGGAGAGAGTGAAATGACAAACAACAAGTACGTTCTTTCATGGATTGATGAAATGGCTGCTATGACACAGCCTGATAAAATCGTCTGGATCGACGGCACAGAAGAACAGGCAGAAGCTCTGCGCGCAGAGGCTTGCTCTACCGGAGAAATAATTAAGCTGAATCAGGAAAAGCTCCCTGGATGCTATCTGCACCGCACCGCTGTAAATGACGTGGCACGTGTAGAAGGCCGCACATTCATTTGCACACCTACAAAAGAAGAAGCCGGCAACATTAACAACTGGATGGATCCGGCTGAAATGTACGAAAAGCTGAAGAAGCTGTATACCGGCGCTATGAAGGGCAGAACGATGTATGTTATTCCCTACTCCATGGGCGTTGTCGGAAGTGATTTTGCAAAATATGGTATCGAACTGACTGACTCTATTTACGTTGTTCTGAACATGCTCATTATGACAAGAGTAGGTACCAATGTTCTGGAAGCACTGGGTGACAGTCCCGATTACATCAAGGGTCTTCATGCAAAAGCAGATCTGGACGAAGAAAACCGCTATATCGTTCACTTCCCTCAGGACAACACCATCATGTCTGTAAACTCCGGTTACGGCGGAAACGTGCTCCTCGGCAAGAAGTGCTTCGCGTTGCGTATTGCTTCTTACCTTGGTCGTAAAGAAGGCTGGATGGCTGAACATATGCTGATTCTGGGACTTGAAAATCCTCAGGGTGAAATCCACTATATCAGCGCTGCATTCCCCTCTGCATGCGGTAAAACCAACCTTGCTATGCTGATCCCACCGGAAATTTTCCGCAAGAAGGGATACAAAGTATGGTGTGTAGGCGACGATATCGCTTGGCTGCGTGTTGGCAAAGACGGTCGTCTTTGGGCTGTCAACCCGGAAAACGGTTTCTTCGGCGTTGCTCCCGGTACCAACGAGCATTCCAACTACAACGCTCTTGCTACAACCCGCAAAGATACTATCTTCACCAATGTTTGCCACAATCTGGATGACAACACTGTTTGGTGGGAAGGTCTGGACGACAACCCGCCGAAGAACGCTCTCAACTGGCGCGGTGAGAAGTGGGATTACACCAAGTATGACAAAAACGATAAGGTGGGAACCAGCGGCGCACATCCCAACTCCCGGTTTACTGCTATGGCAGAAAACTGCCCCTGCATTTCTTCCGAATTTAACAGCATGACCGGTGTGCCGATTGATGCAATCGTATTTGGCGGCAGACGTGCAAAAACTGCTCCCCTGGTATATCAGTCCTTTAACTGGCAGCATGGTACCTTTGTCGGATCTATCATGGCTTCCGAAACAACTGCAGCTGCTTCCGGTGCTGTCGGCGTAGTTCGCCGCGATCCCATGGCAATGCGTCCGTTCGCAGGCTACAATATGGGTGATTACTTCAAGCATTGGCTTGAAATGGGCAAAAAAATCCCCAATGCACCGAAAATCTTCCATGTAAACTGGTTCAGAACCGATGATGAAGGACACTTCATTTGGCCTGGATTCGGCGACAATATGCGTGTGCTTCTCTGGATCCTGGATCGCTGCGCAGGTGTAGCTGATGCAGTTGAAACTCCTATCGGATTTGTTCCGAAGGCTGAGGACATCAACATCGAAGGTTTGGATATTGATCTGGATGTTATGCGTGATCTGCTCACTGTAGATAAAGCTTCCTGGAAAGAAGATGTAGAAAACATTAAAGAATTCTACAAGCTGGTTGGCGATCATGTTCCTGCAGAGCTGCACGAAGAACTGGCAGCTTTGGAAGCAAGACTCGGCTAATTCATTATATAAATTTTAATAAAAAGCCATCGGTTACACCGATGGCTTTTTTGTATGCTTATTCATACGCCCCCTGATACATCTGCATCGCTTCAAAAACGGCGCGGGTAATATCCTCCTCAGATACGGGGTTCTCCTCAGTCGGCAC
>BLMO01000135.1 GCA_011957885.1 Clostridiales bacterium | reverse complement strand
CACACAAGTTGCCACGTTTCCAGCCCGCATGCGGCGCAGAACGCGGCTTGGACGCATATTGTATTCCATACTGTCACCAAAACTTTCCTCATTCATTTCGAATCGGTCTATAATCGCAAAGTTCACACCTGTAATTATCGCTTATCTTGCCGTGTACCCGCCATCCACATTGATGCTGGTACCTGTTATATAAGCAGAAGCATCGGAAGCCAGGAAAACAAGAACGCCCTGGATATCCGATTCGTTCGCCATTCTGCCCAGATACGTCATTTTTGCATAGCGTTCCAGAAAATCCGCTGGCTGATGATTGAAAAGTCCGCCCAGATTCAGGCAATTCACACGCACGCCGGATTTTCCATATCGCCCTGCCAGAAAGCGGGTTAGATTGAGCATACCGCCTTTATGATAAAAATAATCCGGTGCGTCAATTGCATCCATTTCAGGATTATCTTCATACAGATACGGGTTTGATCCGCAAATTCCCATATAGGAACCGATATTGATAATGCTTCCGCCGCCGTTTTTCTCCATTTGATTTCCAAACGCACGGGAAATTAGAAACAGTCCGGTTGCATTTACCTCCATGGATTTTGCAAAATCGGCAGCCGGTCCTTCATAATCATGCATGGGACGCAAAACAGAGTTATTCACCAATATATCTACCTTGCCGTCTCTTGCAGTCATGCGCTCCAGAAGTGCATTGATACTTGCCTCGTCCGCCTGATCATACTGATCCGCATACACCTTATCGTATCCGGCTGCGTTCAGTGAATCTGTGAATTCCCGGCATTTATCCACGCCGCGGGAGGCACAGCAAACAGTTGCCCCGGCATCTGCCAGCGCAATTACCATCTGCTTGCCGTAATATCCGCTGCCCCCGGTAACCAAGGCAACTTTACCGTCCAACCGAAACCGATCAATAATATTTGCCTGTTTCATAACCATCTCCATTCCCGGTCACTCGATGACCGAACAATTATGAAAAATTTATTTCTTAAAACAAACTTTTGATTCCGTCCACAATCGCTTTGCCTGCTTCTCCGGTGAAAATAGACGTGCCTACTTCATATCCGCCCTCTGCAATTGCTTCCGGTGTAAATACATAACCAGGCAGCGTGCCGTTGGTCACTTCAAATACAAAGGTTTTTTCACAGGGAGACGCTGCTTTCAATTCCAATCCATATTCCACAAAGATTTCTCCCTGCAGTCCGCAGATGAGTGTATTACCCAAGCGGAGCGTCATAACCTCGCAAGGCAGTTCCGCGTCCCGGACATCACTGTTTTCTGACATTTCCGCATAATAGAATTCATTTTCAGCGCCAAACATAGCAAGCTCACAATTGCGCTTTTCAATATAATTGTCATCCGGCATTTCGGCGAAAGCCTTCCGTGCACGCTCCATTTCAGCCCGGGCTTCTTCCACAGGCGGAAAGCTGCGCACCGGCAAATCCAATTCCTTGTTTTTGAATACGATATCAATATCCTGTGTATATTCCAGTTTTTCCACTGTATGATACACTTCTACGCCAAGGGTTGTGCCGGCGCGGGCTGCTTCTTCAAAATCCTGACCGGTACGGAAATACCGGGAGGATTGGTTTCCGCTGGTTCCCTGCGCAAACATAAAGACAGCGTCAGGGTATGTATAACGGATATATCTGCGGATATATCCGGGATAGTCGGCAGTTACATATAAATTTTCCGCATGCAGATAGGTTGGATGCAGGGCATAATTGAGAAGCACGCCGCGCACGGTATCCTGCATGTCTTTCACGGCAATCACATTCACACTGGGATCCTGCAAGCCGTCTTTCGCACGGCGGTTTCCGCCGATTCCCTGCTCGCCGCCGCAATGTCCGATACCTGTTCCGATTTTCGCTTCAAAAGTATTTGCAATTGCCTCGCGAATGCAGCCCTCTACTTTCGGAAGAAGCTCTGCGATATAACGTTCATCGTCAAAACATCCTTCAGCAATTTCAGAAGCAAGCGGTGTGGATGACCAGGGACCGGAATGGGTATGAGACGTTGTAAACATGATGTTCTTACCGATTTTTTCACGGATCTCGCGGCAATATTTCTTGCCGAAAAACAAAAGATCCAATGTGACCATTACAATTTCGTCTTTGCCGTTATTCAAATACAACGCCGCACAATACAGCGGGTCATGTATTCCAATATTCGGACGGGGACAATGGGGGTATCCCGCCATGGGAATCCCCGGTTTAGGAGAAATATCAACCAGTGAGGTACCTGCTTTCAGCATCTAAAAATCATTCCTTTCCCCGGCATTCAGCCGTTCTGTATCATTTTACGCTTTATAAACACGCTTTACAGTAAAGTCCTTTTCGAGCGCCACAATATCTGCTCGTTTACCCTGTTCCAGCGAGCCTGTTTCACTATATATTCCAAGCAGTTTTGCAGCGTTGCCCGCCGTCACCATTGCAATTTCCGAGAGGGAAAATCCGGCAGCATAAAAATTTTTCGCTACCTGATCCATCGTCAGCTTACTGCCATTCAGCTCCCCATCTTCAAAATTCACATCGCCCGTGCCGCTGGGACCGCCGCAAGCATCGGTAATTCCAATAATACGGGACGCGCCCACCAGCTTTTTTGTAAGCTGCAACATTTCCCTGCGTACATGCACCCCCATGGAATCACAAATGAGTTCATAATACAAATCATCGCAAAGGAGCACCGCAGCATTGAAATCTGTTTCAATCGTGCCATCCCATCGAGTGGGCGAGATACTGGCTCCGGTAGCATCAAACAAATGGGTAACGCACCGGGCGCCCCTGTCCGCTGCACGCTGCACCGCTTGGGGCGATGCTTCGCTGTGTCCGATGGAACCAACAATGCCAAACCTGAGCAGATCTGTAAGAAACTGGTCAGTTCCCTCCACCTCGGGAGCAAAAGTCGCATGACGCACAATTCCTGTTTCCAACAGAGGCATATATTCCTTTGGATCCGCAATCAAGGGTTTATCGGAGGGCTTAGCTCCATAACGGGGATTCAGATATGGTCCTTCCAGATGAACACCCAAAATGCTGGGCGAACCCTTCATTGCCGCTTTCACTTTTTCCTGAGCAGCCAGAATACCGTCCGTTCCGAGATCTCGATACAATGTGCAGCAAAGCCCTGTTGTACCATGTTTCAGATGATACTCTGCCACCGCGCGGGGATCTTCATGGCACCACACTTCTCCGCCGGCATGACAGTGAATGTCAATAAACCCGGGAAGGAGAACGCATCCGGTCAAATCCTCCGCTTCGCCAACCACCGGAGCGAGTTCTCTTGCCCCAGCATATAGAATCATTCCGTTTTCCACAGCGACTGCACCGTTTTCAATGATGCAGCCGTCTGTGACAACGGTTCCGTACAAGGTATATGTATCTTTCATTTTCAAATCAATATCCGACAGTTTCCCAGCACTCAAACGGCTGTGCGATCGCTTCGGAAACGTATACATCGGTGTCCATAAGCTGGAGCATGGAAGAAGGCACCAGCGGGGTTACTTCCCCATAGAGCACCAGACGGGACGTCATCCGCAGCCAAGAGGACATGGTTCCCATGGTAGTCAGATCGTGCATTTCAAAACGGTTTTTCGAATTTTTCACATCCAGCGGACCAATTGTCGCAGCCTTCGGCGGTACGTTGGCTATATCACCGGAACAGCCGAAGCAACCATGGAGAGAGTTCTGCAAAATTGTCATGGGATGGAGCGTTACGATTCTCGCTTCCATATTCAGATATTCTTCAATGGGAGGACATCCGAATTCGGGTGTGCAGGGATCAATAAAGGCAATATGTCCTGTCCAGCCAGGCCCGGAATAGCAAACGTCCGCACCGCCGTCTCCGCAGTCGCTGATCATTTTGGAATAGTCGTTGATATTTTCATTTGTGAAATAGTGGAACTGCTCCAGCGGCATACGCAGATCTTCCCGGATCTTGCCGTAAAAATATTTCATATTGCTGTGTGCAAAGCCGGCGGGATAATCCAGCGGCGCAATATTTCCGTCCTGATCTGCCCATTCATCCATGCAAAAAATGTGAACATTCCGGCAGTTTACATTCAGCCGGTTGATTGCTTCTGCAACCGCCAGATAGGTCAGCGGGCAGGGATTGGGGCAAATCATAACCAGTTTTTCATCCAGCAAATCGGAACGCACCATGCGCGCAACCATATCTCCGACCCATATTCCGCCTACGTCGGGCACAACGTGAATCCGGAAATTCGGATTCGGATGCTTTTCCATATCCTCACGTTTGATATTGCGGCATTTTTCCAAAACTTCCTTGTTTCTGTACGGCACATATGGAGCCGGCTCAAAATTAAACATGTATTGTATCTCCTTAAAATAAAATGATATTCAAATTATTCTGCGCTTAACCTGCACAGTGAATTTGTTTTTTTACCTTTGCCGCAGGTACCTTTTTCCCCGAAGCAAGTACAGCGGCACCCAAAGCAGCGGTCTCCGGCGTATCCAATATAGAAATCGGCGTCTCACAGATTCGGGATAGAATCTCACACCAAATATCGCTTTTTGCTCCTCCGCCGAAAACCAGCAGTTCCTTTGCACCGCCAAGGCGGGTTACAGCATTCCGGATATCCCGCGATACCCCTTCAAACAGCGCATAAATTATATCTGATAAAGTTGTAGACAGCATCAGCCCGGAAAGTATGCCGCCCGCAGTCAAATCCGTTTCGAAGGTGACTCCGTTCGCGCCTGGGACAGAAAGCTGCGCCAGCTGATCAAATTCCCGGTAGGATTTGCCCGGGCACATAGTTTTCACAAGCCAGCGCAAAGCAGCGCCGGTTGTGGAAAGGGGGATTTCCGATATATATGTATCTTCTTCAAAGGGAAACAGTGTGGCACCAGAGGTACAATTGTCAAACAGCTTTGAAATCGCTGTCGCTGTGCCAAAGGATACTGTGCACACACCGGGACGGATGCCGGCACCGATTGCGGCAAGCTTCTGATCCTGACCGCCGAGAACAACCTCGCATTCAGGCTGAATTCCGCAATAGTCCGCCACCTCCGGTAACAGCGTACCGATCGGGGTTCCCATACATGCAACATCCGGAAGCTTTTCCACGTCAATTCCCGAAAACTCCAGCAGATCCTCATCCCAACGTTTTTCACGAATGTTATACAGCATCGTGCCGCCGGCTATTGTATAATCACACACTGCCCTGCCGCACAATTTCTGATTTAAAAAATCCAGCGGGAAGAGGATTTTATCCGCGCGGGCATAAATCTCCGGTTCATTTTTCACAAGCCACATAAGCTTTGGAAGCGAATAGTCCGCCTCACATTCTATGCCGGTTTTTTTATAAATAACATCTTTTCCGAAAGTGTTTTTTAAGGAATCTGCCATATCCTGCGCACGCATGTCCAACCAACTGACAGCATTGCAAAGCGGCGTTCCCGTATAATCCACCGGAACAAATGAAATTCCCTGCGTACTCGCGGATATAGCTACAATGTTGTTATTACCCGCAGCAGACACTACCTGACGGATACCGTCCCGAACGAGATTCCACCAAAGGTTTGTATCCTGCTCCACGTATGTGTCTCTGAAAATCAGTTCATATTCTTTGTTATATTCCTGCAAAATTTCACCGGACGGTGAAAACAGCACCACCTTGCAGCCGGTAGTCCCTAAATCAATACCAATATACATGCTTCACATCCTAATATTTAATTGCAAGAGATTCTTGCAGTTAAACTCACGCCCCCTGATACATCTGCATCGCTCCAAAAACGGCGCGGGTAATATCCTCCTCAGATACGGGGTTCTCCTCAGTCGGCAC
>BLMO01000134.1 GCA_011957885.1 Clostridiales bacterium | reverse complement strand
GCCGACAGCTCCCTTTACACAAGGGAGCCTTTTTGTTTTGATTAGTACTACCGCGACAGCTCCCTTTTGCTGGGGGAGCCTTTTTCGTTTTGAATCAGGCTTGTGGGGCAGCAGCCAGCGCAGCTTCTCCCAACTATTAAGCCCCCCTTTGCACAAGGGAGCCTTTTTAAGTTGAAAATACGTTTTATTTCCGCTTTTTGGGTAAAATAAAAGAAAACGATCCAGGGGGTAAAGGTAGAATGACGGAACGAATTTTATCTGATACTGCAACAATACGTTTTGAAATGTTTTTGCAGAAAGAGGAAAAATGCAAAAATACAATTGAAAAATATCTGCGGGATGTGCGGATGTTTATGAAATTTGCAGGCAAAAACAGAATTGTCAAGGAAACAGTTATCGCCTACAAAACACAGCTGATCCAAAAAAGCTACACCGCTCACAGCATCAATTCTATGCTGGCGAGCCTCAACAGTCTGTTTTCTTTTCTTGGCTGGTCGGACTGCAAGGTGAAATCTATTAAGCTTCAGCGGCAAATCTACTGTCCGGAAGAAAAAGAACTGACCAAAGCCGAGTATATGCGGCTTGTAAATACTGCAAAGCAGAAGGGTAACAAACGGCTAAATTTAATTATCCAAACGATTTGCGGAACAGGCATTCGTGTCAGCGAATTGCAGTTTATCACTGTTGAGTCAGCCAGAACCGGAGAAGCAACGGTATCGCTTAAGGGTAAAATACGGTCTGTTTTTCTCGTGAAAGATTTGCAAAAGAAACTGCTCCGCTATGCAGCAGAGCAGAAAATCAGGACAGGTACAATATTTATAACCCGCACCGGCAAACCTATGAACCGCACAAACATCTGGCGGGAAATGAAAAACCTTTGCGTGCAGGCGCATGTAAATCCCGGGAAAGTATTTCCCCATAACTTACGGCATTTGTTCGCCCGCACCTTTTACGGTATGGAAAAGGATATCGCAAAGCTCGCTGACATTCTTGGTCACAGCAGCATCAATACCACAAGAATATATATTGTCACCACCGGAAACGAACACCGCCGCCGCATGGAAAATATGAAATTGATTTTATGAAAAAATACCGGAATGGATTATTACAACATAAACTGCATTATGTTGTAAATAGGATTTGTAAAGAACTGATACAGCCCCACCCATAACTGAAAACAGGCGCAGAAAAAGAATCCCCTTCCAAAGCCCAAAAAAATACTTTAGAGCGAGATTTTACATTCGACATTTTCTTATTACATACGCTTTTTTAATATAAAATTTATTGCAATTTTTTTGTGTCTGTGGTATAATGGAATGCGTACAATAGGGTATATATTTCTGAAAATATTCACCGTTACAACATAATGCAGTTTATGTTACATATGCAGGAGAGGAGTGTTCATTATAATATGGGAATCGTATTATTTAAACACAATTCAGACGCATATGAATCGGCACTTACATTGTTGAAGCGAGAGAAAAAAGCCGCAGTCATTCATCCTACAGGAACGGGAAAATCCTTCATCGGCTTTAAGCTGTGCGAGGATCACCCCGATGTTACTGTCTGCTGGCTTTCCCCTTCCGAATACATTTTTCAAACACAGCTTGAAAACTGGGTGGCGGCAGGCGGTACACAACCCCAAAATATCATTTTTATAACATATGCCAAACTGATCCTGATGGGCGAAGAAGAACGAAAAGCCATTTGTCCCGGATACATCGTGCTGGATGAATTTCATCGGGCTGGTTCCGAAATATGGGGAAGCAGCGTCAAAAAGCTGCTTTTGCAATATGCAGATACGCCGATTCTTGGACTTTCTGCAACAAATATCCGTTACCTCGACAATCAGCGCGATATGGCTGATGAACTGTTCGACGGTCACATCGCCTCGGAAATAACACTCGGCGAATCCATCGTCCGCGGTATTTTGAACGCTCCGAAATATGTACTCTCCGTATTTTCCTATCAAAAAGATCTGGAAAAGTATAGGGCAAAAATAAAACGTTCCAAAAGCAAGGCCGTTCGGGATGAAGCAGAACAGTATCTCGAAGCGCTGCGCCGTGCTCTTGCAAAAGCGGACGGAATGGAAGAAATCTTTCAGAAACATATGGATGACCCCCATGGGAAATATATTGTTTTCTGTGCAAATGCGGAACATATGCGGGAAATGATGGAAAAAGCAAACGAGTGGTTTCGTCTGGTTGATAAAAACCCCAATATATATTCCATGTATTCTGAGGATCCTGCTGCAAGGGCCTCTTTTGCTGCATTCAAGGCAGACAATGATTCTTCTCGCCTGCGTCTGCTTTACTGTATCGATGCTTTGAACGAAGGCATCCATCTTGATGATGTGAGCGGCGTAATACTGCTTCGCCCTACCGTCTCTCCTATCGTATATAAGCAGCAAATAGGACGCGCCCTTTCTGCATCCAAAAAGAAAAACGCAGTGATTTTCGACATCGTAATGAACATCGAAAATCTGTACAGCATCGGCATGTTAGAGGATGAAATGCAGATTGCAATGACTTACTACCGTTCCCTTGGAAACGGTGAGGCGATTGTAAACGATCACTTTCGTATCATTGATGAAGTGCGTGACTGCCGCATGCTTTTTGAAAAGCTGAACGACACGCTCCATGCTTCATGGGATAGGATGTATGAAAAAGCAAAGGAATATTTTCTGCAAAAGGGCAATCTTGCCGTTCCCCATCATTACAAAACAGAAGAAGGATATTCACTCGGAAGCTGGCTTCAAACCCAAAGAAAGGTCCGCGCCGGCGAGCAATACGGAGCACTGACAGAAAAACGGATCGAAAAGCTGGATGCAATCGGTATGATATGGGACAGCTACCGGGATCTTTCCTGGGAAAGAAACTATATAGAAGCCAAAGCATATTATGAGGCTTTCGGCGATCTGAATGTCAGCATCAGCTATGT
>BLMO01000133.1 GCA_011957885.1 Clostridiales bacterium | reverse complement strand
GATTATTGTTCATAACTACGTTCCGGCTTCCGAAAGATCCTACGAACTCCGGTCCCGCTTCCCGTGCGATGAACAATTCTCCATAGCCCGGGATGCCTCCATCGGCGAGTCCGGAAAATTCAATCTTTTTTAGGGGAGATTTTATATTAAATTCCCAACCCCAGTCTTGTCCGAATATGTTTCCTATAAAGCGCGCCGCGTTCCCGAGTTTATTGATAATTCCTACTATCCAGTTGAATACAAAATTTAATGCATCAATAATCAGGTTGATAAATCCTACAACAATTCCTCCAAAAAAATCCACAAGACCGCATAAAGATTCAATTATTCCTCTTAAAACCATATCCATATCTCCGCTGAATACGCCTGCGAAGAAATCAATTATCCCTTGGAAAAATTCTATCAAGCCTCTGAAAAGATCTGCTATAAATGCTACAAAGGTTGCAAGTATTTCTCCAAGAGTACCAATTCCATTTGCTATTGGCGGGTAGAAATTATTTACGAGAAATTCTGCAATCGGTGCCAGAAAATTATTCCAAATGATCATGACTGCATTTTTCAAAGATTCTGCAAAACTTTTCATTTTTTCCCAAAGGGGTTTAATATGACCTTCCCATACAAAATCAATAGCCGGTCCGAGCATTTCCTGTAAAGGAACTAAAAAGCTTTCATTAAGCCAGCCACCAATCTGTCCTGCAATTTCCTTCACTTCATCCCAGCAAATGATGATTATTCCAGCGACTGCTGCAATGGCTGCTGCAATCAGCGCCAATTCCGGCGCTGCTAATCCAGTCGCTCCTAGAATCGCCGTTCCCATTCCGCTTGCCGCTTCTCCGACTCCTGTGAAAACTGTTGCGATTGCTGTACCAATTTCTTTTATTCCACCAGCATCTCTAATTAAGTCAAAAATTGATACAATCATTCCTAAAACTATATTTAAACCTTCTCCAAATGAAGTTAACCCTTCTGAACTGTCCAAGCTTTCCAAGCCCGTGTTAATTTCAGAAAGCTGTCTGCAAATCTCATCCAAACATCCCGATAACGGCTTGAAGCTTTCTTCCAAGTTTGATATACTTGTTTTTATTGTTTCGCCCAAAGTATTTAATGAGCCATTCAAATTTACTATTTCATCTTTTGTCAAACCCAAATTCGACATATTTTTCCTCCTTTTATGTTATAATTTGTTTAATATATTTTTTGAGATACAATCAGTTTATCTCCTCCTTTTTATTTATCTATTTCATGAGGTTATTCTCCTATGTTGAACCAAACTATTGAATTTGCAATGTCCGCTGACGCCGCTCTGAATTGTATCAGGGATGTTGCTAAAACTTATGATCCGACTTTCCTATATGTTAATAAAATAGGTATGAGCATTTTCTTCTCCGCAAAAAGTATTTCTTTTTTTAAGTACAGAATAAAGCCTATACCATTAACGACAATTCGACAGATGGGGGAAATTTGTTTTTCTTATTCCATTAAATCCGTCTCCGATGACAAATGTGAACTGCACATAACAATCGCACGTTATTTAACCCCCATAATGGGAGGAACTATAGGAGGAATGGTGACAAACCTTACAGATGATGGAATCCTTATCGAATACCTCGCAGAATTCATGCGTCGAATGGAAGAACGATTGCTCTAAGCTACCATAATTTAGCCAATCCAAGTTGCACCCACGTGCAACTTTTCTCTTCATCTCCTCCTTTCATCTAAAAACTTACGTGATATGTAAAGAGTGAAAT
>BLMO01000132.1 GCA_011957885.1 Clostridiales bacterium | reverse complement strand
GGACGCCGCGTTCAGCCCGCACAGTTTCCATCATGTCAAAGAGCACGTTTTCCCGTACCTTTGCCTCTACATTCAGATAGATCGGCTGCTGCGACTGCTCCGCATTGGCGCGCCGCACCGCATCATATACACCGCCGGACACTGCATCCACTATCTGATTGTTGTTCATGACCACGTTTCGGCTTCCGAAAGATCCTACGAACTCCGGTCCCGCTTCCCGTGCGATGAACAGTTCCCCGTAACCCGGGATGCCTCCATCGGCGAGTCCGGGAATTTCAAATTTCAAGTTGAAATCATCTGCTTTTACACCGTGTGTATTCATACCAAACATTTTAAATGTATTAAATGCAACTTTTGCTAGCAGTGCAATTGCCATACCCGCTAATAATACCCCGCTTCCAACCATTAAGACGCCCGCACCAAATTCTAACACTTTTAATGCAGCGCTTCCGGAAGTTGAACCTGCAGTTTGGGTAACTGCGTTATTTGTTTTAATTGCAGGGGTGGTTAATCCAAACATTTTAATAAGGTCTTCACCTACACTTTTAACATTTTTCCAAGTTCCTACCACCTCGTTAAAGCTGTCTAAAAGATTTCCTGTGTTTTCCTTCAGTTCATTCCCGCTTCCTTTTACTTGTTCAAAACTTGTAATTACATTCGTATTCTCTTGAATTGCTGTATTTCCAAATGATACAAATGTCTCTTTTATAATTGTTAAATTATCTGTAAAATCAAGTTTTGCATTTTCAGATGTAGTTGCAAACAACTGTTCAATCTCCAGCAGCTGTTCTCCAATTTCTGCCTTTTTTGTTTCCAATTCTGTAAGTATATTGGAAAAGACTGTTATAAAAGATGCTTCTATATTAGCAGTAGTGTTACCCGCCTCTTTCTCGATTGTAGAAAAAATTGCATTAAATTCTTCCTGCTTTGTCAACAGTTCTGTCAAAATATTTACAAAAGCCGTAAAAAAAGCCAATTCGATGTTTGAGAGTGAAACAAGTAAATTTGTTTCAATTGCCAGAGCAGTTTCTGCAAATTTCAAGTTAAGTGTATCTGCTTGAACCAAAAAGTTCTCATTGATAGCTGCAAACGTAGCGATTGCAGTTTCTGAAAAAATCGTCAGTGCTTCGCTTCCGCTTATTTGCATCTCCTGAATTTTTGTAATAATATCAAGAATAGATGCACCTACACTCTCGCTCATTGCAACAGCGCCAGTACTAAAAGCTGTTGTTAATGCAGCAGCGGCAGTATCTGCCATTGTTTGCAGTGATACTGCTAAAGCGTCTATTTGTGTGATAAAATTAGCACTGAATGCCAGTGCTGAATTGGCTGCAGCTTGATCAAACTGCGCCAATCCTTCTATTGATTTTGCTGGATCAAAATAATTTGTTTCCATATTTTCTCCTTTCCTAAAAATTTATTTTTAAAGGGATTCAACGCTATGAATAATAAATTTAATAATTGGCATCGCATTTGGATTTCAGGCATGATAATCATTACAATTGTTGTTGTTGTTTCAGTTATTATCAGTGTGGCTAATCCCCAAAGTTCGTTTGCTCTATTTGTTTCCAATACCATAGGTAAGGGGGCTCCCATCAATTACAGTCATATAACCTCTGTATTAATGTATTGCCTTATATGGTCAGTCATATTGGTAATTATCAAATTTATAGTTAATAAATTTATTTCTACGATTGAAAAACAAAACATAGAGAATCAACCCAACCTACGTATTGCTACGAAAGTTGCTTCTAAAAATATAGATAGGATATCTGATTATAATATTCTTGCAAGTCAATATGTACTCGTGCCAGTTTACAATATAACATTTGAATCTTCCGATGGAAGACGATTCGCTTTTCAAACAAATCAAAATGAATACAATCAAATCCTTGAAAATGACACTGGCATTCTTACATACAAGGAAAATAACGGTCAACTAATTTTCATAAACTTTGAGCGAAAAATCCAACCAACTGAATGAACCCAATCTCTCTTCATCTCCTCCTTTCATCTAAAAACTTACGTGATATGTAAAGAGTGAAAT
>BLMO01000131.1 GCA_011957885.1 Clostridiales bacterium | reverse complement strand
GGACGCGGTTTTACAATCCCCAGTTGAAGCGATTCATGAATGCCGATGTACTGGATGGAAGTATAGCCGATTCGACCAGTTTGAACCTGTATACGTATGTGAATGGGAATCCCATTTCGTTTGTGGATCCCTTTGGGATGAGCGCGGATAGAGGGAATAATGTTGGATTAAAATACGATGGAAAAGAGTATCCAATATATGTTCCGAATTCTTATGAGGATTTTGCTGATTCCAGTTGGAAAACAATATATGAAGATTCTGATAATGATGTTTTGTTTGATTGGGTAAAGTTCCTGTTCGGCATACTGTGGATGTTGTTTTTCCAACTCCACCTTTACATGAAATAACTGATATGATTTTATACATTTGATTGACCTCCTATATTCGATTATAACTCACAAGTTTTGTACCCCAATCGTGAAAATACCTTAAAATAAACGAGGATAAACGTAGTATCAATTAAATTTCAATAACGCCTAAAATCCCTTGTATATCAAGGCTTTTCACGATACACGCCGTCCTCAACCGGGATCCCGATCTTTTCAATCGGCGTTGTTGGCTCAGATGTCGCCGCAAACGCTGTTATACTTACTGCGCCAAGACACATCATCAGCGCCAGCAGTATAGACAGCGTGCGCCTCCACCAATTTTGTTTCGGTTTCGTCATAAAATAAATCCTTCCTTTCGTTCTTACCCATTTAGGTATTCGTTAGGTTAGTGCTTGCTAACCTTTTGCTTGATGCTCGAAACCTTCATTCGCCATAGATATATTGCTTCCACTTTTGACCTGCTCCCGGTATATCAGGAAGGGGAATTGATAGGAACCGTCTTTCATCAGCCGGCAAAGCATCCTTCCGCTGAACTGCTTCTGTTCCCGAAGCTCATATTTCACACGGTAACGCTCTTCTGTTGCCCGAATGGTTTCCATCGTCTTGTCGGAGCAGTACAGCGCCCATTGAAAAGCATCGCTTTTGGCGTTTTCGATATCAACGCCTTCATAAAGCAGGTGATTCAGGGTTATTTCCATCCGCTCTGCATAATACTTCGCTCTTTTTTCACCCAAGTCCGTAAGATGCGGCATGCGGGGATTGCTTCGGTCAAGCAGTCCCTCTTTTTCAAGCGCTATCATGGCACGGCTGACATTTTGTTTTGCCTCCTTCAAGGTCCGGGAAATTCCCATTACGGTACGGTTTTCTTCCTTTTAAAAAAAACATAACAGTACCCGCATCCGAAGAATATCCGGTGAATCCGACATCGATGTTTCATCTCCTTATATGCATATTTTCTTGCTCACCTCTAACACTATGCTTGAGGTGAATATTTTGAAATATGATAACTTAAATCATTTAGTCAGGGAAAGCGGCAGTACACGAAAGTATTTTCTGTCGCTTCCCGTGGAAACGCAAATAGAACTGCATGCGCATAGTGAGTATATTCATACCGCCGCCGAATTGCACCGCCGTGTGGATGCTTTGGAGAATTATCACAGGCAGGTACAGCTCAGCGAGTATTTCTGAATTTATTCCGCATTTTTCAGCGCCTCATTCAGCGGTATTCTTTTGATTCGTCTGAAATCAAAAAACAAAACGCTCAGGTATCCGATTAGTACAAACAGGAACATCTTTGCATATCCCATCGGCGCCATCGTAAAGGTATACCAGCCGCTGTAGCTGAATAGAATTGCTTTCCATGCGGCGCTCATGACAAGCGTGCCTAAAAAAACGCTGACAATGTCGAAGGTTACAAAAACGATTGTTGTAGAAAGCAGATACAACCGCGCGATCTCGCCGTTCTCATAGCCAAGAACCTTGGTCATGGAGATGGCGGTTTCGTTTTTCTCGATGATGATCTTTGTGAGCAGATAGATCATAACCGCCGACAGCAGTATGCAGAGAATCTGAAAATACTGCATATATGCCCCCATGGAATGATCAAGCTGATCGCACATTTTTGTGATATCCTGTTCGGTAATGACCGTGGCGATATTCTCTTCTTCAATATCTGTGATTTCAGAGTCCGAAAGATATCCGCTGAATTCGTCCTCCTGAAGTCCGAAAACGGAACGAAACTGACCGATCGGCATAAAGACCGAAATATTTAGCGACTGATCGTAAAACCCTGCCACTTTAAATGCGTACTGCTTGCTTTCATACTTTTCATCAAGCAGAATGGTATCCCCGACCGAAACGCCGTATTTGTCCCGGAAGGAACTGGAAATATAGACCTCGTTTTTCTGCAATGTGGACAGTCCGTCAATGGACACATAGCTGCTGCCGTCCTCGATTCCGTATACGGAAATATCCTCATTGATTGCATCGCTCTTTCGTTGGAGAGACGTCACAGCAAACTTTTCAGCGCTGTCGTTTGCCGTTGCGATGATCTTTCCTTCTGCATCCTCGCAGGATTTCAAAACATATTGATAATCCGCGAACATCATGTCTCCTGCGTTTTCTTTGTAATAGTCAAGCGTATTCGGCATTCCCACTGCCATCGCCAGCATGACCATAACAAAAAACACACCGAAGAACAGGATCAGATAATTGGGAACGTTCTGGAAAATGATGCGCATACGGAAACGGCTGAAAAATTTCCATTCCGGCAGGCGAATCGCCTTTTTGTTTCCCCTTTTTTTGAGATCCTGCCGTAGAAACGCAAGCGGCGTATGTCTCATTTTCCGTGCAATGACCAAAAGATTGACAATAAGCATCAACGCCAGCGGAATCAGTGTGGTTTTTATAAAAGCGGAGGGATTCCACATCGTCTCATAGGTGGGCAGGCTGTAGCTGTTATAGTACATGGAGACCACGACGTTTTTGAATACTGTGTAGCCAAGCAGATTGCCGAGCGCCGCTGAAATCAGTGTAACGATTACCGGCATGGAAAGGTAGTGCCGGATCAGCTCCCCCCTCGTATATCCGGAGGCACGCAGCGTACCGATGGTTCGTGATTCCTTTGAAATAGTATTGCTGATTGTAACAGCAAAAATAAATGCAATAATGACAATGAGAATATCCAGCAGTACGCCGCCCATCGCCATATCGCCGCCCATATCGTCGGTGGCAAAATGGATGGCGGGATTGGCGTAGGCGGGAAGATAATCGGCAAGTTCATTTTCCGCGGCAACAGTTTGGGTGAGCACAGCTTTCAGAAAATCGTCCCCGAGCTTCTTTTCTTCTGCTTCGTCCGCCGGTGCATTTTTATACTGCCATGCATAGGTATAGTGAATCGGTTTTTGAAGATTTTCAAAGCCTTCCTTTGTCACCATCGCCACATTAAATTTCAACGCATCGAACATCATATCCGTGCTTTTTTCGTGAAGCGTGGAATAATTGACATAGGCGAGAAGCCCCACGACCTTCCATTCCTTTTCGCCGACCGTAACGGTATCGCCTGTCTTTACACCCACATTGTCGGCGTGCATACGGTCGATGGCGATCTCGTCGGAGCTTTCGGGAAAGCGGCCATCCATCAGGCAGGCCAAATTCACATCGTCTGTTTTGAAATATACGCGAACAGAGCCGTCGGACACACCGTCATTATTATGATCCTCCTCTTCATTCCGGTAAAAGTTCTCATAGACATTGACGGGAACCGGTTGAAAATCCGGATCGTTCAGTTTGTATTTTTTCTCTGCGTCGGCATATTTTTCGTCGATTTCAGAAAGGATCTTGCCCCATGCTTCGCCGTAGGCTTTGGAATAGGCTTCAAAGGACGAATCAAATTCTTCGCCTTCAAAAATAGCGTCTAACTCTGATTTTGCCGTGTTCAGATAGTAGTCTTTGATATCCGCTTTTTCTCCCGTTGAAAGAGCATCGAGAAGCTCTGTATTTGCTTTTTCGTCAAGCTCAAAGTGTCCGTCCTCCAGCTTGAATTTTTCTACGCCGCTATCCGCCGCTGACAGCATGCTTTCATTCGCCACATACATTCCTGATACGAATCCTATGGTAAGGATCAGAAAAAGGCTGACTACAAGATATTTCCGCCAGTCGCCGATAAGCTCCCTCGGAATGCGTTTCGTGAGCGGATTTTTTGTTTTTCTTTTCATTGTCGCGCTCCTTACCATTCCAGCGCATCGGCGGATATCCTGTGTGTGTTCCTTTTGTTCAGACGAATCCTGCCATCGCGCAGCTTGATCACATGATCCGCCATATTTCTGATTGCCTCATTGTGCGTAACCATAATGACAGTATTTTTGTACTTCCGGTTAATCTCCTCAATCAGATTTAGAATCTCCTTTGAGGTGGTGTAATCCAGTGCCCCGGTGGGTTCATCGCACAGCAGGATATCCGGATTTTTGACAATCGCCCTGCCAATGGAAACGCGCTGCTGCTGACCGCCGGAAAGCTGATTTGGCAGTTTATGCCGATGCTCGTAGAGTCCCAGCGTATGAAGCAGATCGTCGATATCCAGGGAAGTGTCGGAGAGGTACGCACCCACCTCGATATTTTCCCTGACATTCAAATTTCCGATTAGGTTATACTGCTGAAATACATAACCGAGGTGACGGCGGCGGTACTGTGTTAGGCGTTTTTCGCCCAGATCCTTCAATTTGTCGCCGTTAATGGAAATATATCCGGAATCGGCGCTGTCAATCCCGCCGATAATATTCAGTAATGTAGATTTCCCTGATCCGGAAGGACCGAGAAGCACACAGAATTCTCCCTTTGCCACAGAAAAGCTAAGTCCTCTGAGTACATCCTGCCTGGTATCTCCGCTGCCAAAGGATTTTTCAAGGTCAACGATTTCCAAAAAATTTGTTTCTTGTTCAGACATAGGTAAAATCTATCCTTTCTTAACTGTGAAACAGAGAAAAGCCCTTTTTCTCATAAGGCTCGGTATGTATTCCCGTAACGGTATATCCTGACTTCCCGATCTCCGTTTTGCCTTTGCTGTGGGAAGATGTGACTTTTTTAACTTTGAAATTCTGCCGCACCGCGTCGTTAATATGTGCCTCGCACATTCCGCAGGTCATACCTTCCACTGTGGCTGTGATCTTTATCATAACGATTCCTCTGTACGGTTATTTTTCTTTGCTTCGGCATAGGTCAGTGTAAGAGGTCCGCCCAATACTTCGCTGCATTGAATCACAAATCCGTTTGCTTTCAAAAATGCAAGATAGCCTTCAGGCGTCCACTTGTGAAACACCCTGAACTCGGCAAGTTCCATGATTCGGATTCTCAATCTGCCGAGGGTACTGCCTGCCGCCGTAAAAGTGGGAGCTATCAAAACTCCGTCCGGTTTCAGCACTCTGCGAATCTCCGACAGAGCCTTTTCGGGATTCGGCATAATGTGCAGCGCGTTTGAAATAATGACTGCGTCAAAGGTTTCGGGTGCATAGGGCAAAGCGGTTGCATCCTGCACAGAAAAATGCAGGCGGACAGAATGTATTTTAGCCTTTGCCTGCCTGATCATTTCCTCTGAAAAATCCGTTGCTTCCAGCATTTTTACGCTTCCTGCCAGTCGTACCGACAAAAGTCCCGTTCCGCAGGCAAGCTCTAACACGGTCATATTCCGTGTGAGACATTTCTTTATTTGGATAATCAGACGATCATAGTTTTTTCGGTCTGCCGACATCGCCGTATCGTATCGCTTTGCCCACTTGTTCCAAAAGCTTTTATTATCTGTGTCCGTCATACTATTATCACCCCTTTTACCCGATGCAAAATTCACATTATTTGGGTAGAGCTTGCTATCCTGCCGTATAAAAACAGGGAGACACAAGATTCCCCTGCGTCTCCCCGAAAAGTTATTTTTTAGAATGGCAGCTGTCCTTCATGGCACAGTTTGCACATCCGCAGCCACAGGAGGATTTTCCTTTTTTCTTACTGCGAACCATACTCGCAATAACTGCTGTGACAACGGCAATCAGAACCACGCAAATGATGATCGTTGCAATATTTTCTGAAATCCATGTAAGCATTTCTTTTCCTCCTGTACTGTTCATACTTTATTATACTGCCTTTATAGATTTTGTCAATTTAGTGGCTTCTTTATACGGTCTGAAAATCATGTAAAGCATAAAGGCGAGAACCGCTACCGCAAAAATCAGACCGATCACATTCAAATTTCCTGTGAAGACCGAACCAAACTGATACACCATCAGTGCAATCGCATAAGCGAACGCACACTGATAGCCGATTGCAAACCATGTCCATTTTGGGCTGTTCATTTCACGTCTGATGGCGCCGATCGCGGCAAAGCAGGGCGCACAGAGCAGATTGAACACAAGGAAGGAGTAACCGGCGATCCGACTGAAGTTTTCAGCGATCTCAGGCCATCCGGCAGGATACAGAATACCCATGGTGCCAACGATGTTTTCCTTTGCTACGAGTCCGGTAATGGAAGCGACAGCCGCCTGCCAGTTTCCCCAGCCGAGAGGAGTGAAGATCCATGCGATCGCACCGCCGATGGATGCGAGAATCGATTTGTCCATTTCGTCTTCTGCCAGCATGCGGAAGCCGTCTGCGGTAAAGCCGAAGTAGGTTGCAAACCAAATAACAATGGTAGAAAGAAGAATAATTGTGCCTGCCTTCTTAATGAAAGACCAGCCGCGTTCCCACATAGAACGGAGTACATTCTTTACCGTCGGCAAGTGGTAAGCCGGGAGTTCCATAACGAAGGGAGCAGGATCACCGGAGAACATCTTTGTCTTTTTCAGCATGATACCTGAAAGGATAATTGCCGCCATACCGATGAAATAAGCCGATGTGGCCACCCATGGGCTACCGCCGAAGATTGCGCCTGCAATCATGGAAATGAACGGCACCTTCGCACCGCAGGGGATAAATGTAGTCGTCATGATCGTCATACGGCGGTCGCGTTCATTCTCAATGGTTCTTGACGCCATAATACCGGGGATTCCACATCCCGTACCCACCAGCATCGGGATAAAGGATTTGCCGGACAGACCGAATTTGCGGAAGATACGGTCAAGGACGAATGCAATACGCGCCATGTATCCGCAAGCCTCAAGGAATGCAAGCATAAGGAACAGTACAAGCATCTGAGGCACAAAGCCAAGAACTGCGCCCACACCTGCAACGATACCATCGTTGATCAGACCTGCAAGCCAGTCAGCCGCTCCTGCGGCTTCCAGTCCGTCGCCCACCAAAACCGGGATCCCGGGAACCCATACGCCGTAGTCGGCAGGGTCAGGCTCTTCGCCATATTTTTCAACAGTTTTCAAAGCTTCGCTGTAATCGGCAAGCGTAGCTGTTTCGGTGGTTATTTCCAGCGTTTCTTCATCCTCTATGGAATACAGGAAATCGCCTGTGGGAGCAGCACCGTTTTCTTCAATATAAGCTTCATAACCTTCAATAATCAAAGATGCATCGCCGTACTCTCCGGCGGCTTCGTTATAGGAAGAAGAGCCGATACCCAAGAGATGCCAGCCGTCGCCGAACAGTCCGTCATTTGCCCAGTCCGTAGCGGCAGAGCCTACCGTGACCATTGCAATGTAGTAAACGAGGAACATGATGACCGCGAAAATAGGAAGTCCCAGCCAGCGGTTGGTTACTATACGGTCGATTTTATCGGAAGTTGAAAGCTTGCCGGCGGATTTTTTCTTATAGCAGCTTTTGATCACGCCGCCGATATAGATATACCGCTCGTTTGTGATAATGGACTCTGCGTCATCGTCCATTTCTTCTTCGACTGCTTTGATATCCGCTTCAATATGTTCGAGAACAGATTGGTCCAGCTTTACCTGTTCCAGAACCTTATCGTCCTGTTCAAACAACTTGATGGCATACCACCGCTGCTGCTCTTCCGGCATATTATGTACGCACGCTTCTTCAATATGGGCAAGGGCGTGTTCTACTGTGCCGGAGAAGGTGTGCTGCGGTACGGTTTTACCGTTCTTCGCCGCGTCTATGGCGGCTTCGGCAGCATCCATAATGCCTGTGCCTTTCAGTGCCGATATTTCAACTACCTTACACCCGAGTGTACGGGACAGCTCTGCAGTGTTAATTTTATCTCCGTTTTTTTGCACCACATCCATCATATTGATGGCAACGACAACGGGAATACCCAGCTCCGTCAGCTGTGTGGTCAGATACAGGTTTCTTTCAAGGTTTGTACCATCAATAATGTTCAGGATCGCGTTGGGGCGTTCCCCAATCAGATAGTTTCTCGCCACTACTTCCTCTAAAGTATAGGGAGAAAGAGAATAAATACCGGGAAGGTCGGTGATCACCACACCGTCGTGCCGTTTCAGCTTGCCTTCCTTTTTTTCAACCGTAACTCCCGGCCAGTTGCCGACGAACTGGTTGGATCCGGTCAATGCGTTGAACAGGGTTGTTTTACCGCTGTTTGGGTTGCCCGCAAGGGCAATGCGCAAGTCCATAATCAATTCCTCTCTTTCTTGGTTATCATACGCTAACCGCTGTCTCAAATAATAAGGGGCGGTTCCGTCCCTTTTAGTGTGCGAACTTATTCTACTTCGATCATTTCTGCATCAGCCTTGCGCAATGACAGTTCGTAACCGCGCACGGTGATTTCAATCGGGTCGCCGAGCGGTGCCACTTTGCGGATATGAACTTCTACGCCCTTTGTCAACCCCATATCCATGATGCGGCGTTTGACAGCTCCTTCGCCATGAAGCTTCACAACCTTGACCGTATCGCCGATCTTCGCCTGTCTCAGTGTTTTCATGCCTGTTCTCCTCCTTGAAAAATATATACTTTGCTAAATTGTCACAGAAAATCAGATCATGATTTTTTGTGCCATTTCCTTACTGATCGCAATGCGGGATTCCTTCACATTGACAATCACATTGCCGCCCATGGTGTTTATGATGGTAACGGCGCCTCCCACAACGAATCCGAGGTTTTCAAGATGTGCCTTGACTTCCTGCTTTCCGCCGATTTTTTTGATAATATTTTCTTCTCCGACTTCTGCCAATGTAAGCGGCATCATTTCTGCACCTTCTTTATACCCGCACAATTAGTTTGTGCTAACTTATATGCCAAAATATAGATTAGCCACCGCTAACCACACATTATTGTAGGCAATTCGGAATAATTTGTCAACCCTGTTTTGGCAATTTCAGTCATTTGTTACAGCATTTCGTCATATTGTTCAACGCGTTAGTGGAAACTAACTGACGCGTTTGTTTAATGTGCCTGTATGTTTCAGAACGATAGTACGGATGCTGCCGGTAAAACCGATTCAATACTTGATTCGCCGACGCTACGGAGCATGATATCAGTGATGAGACCTTTGAGGCGATCAAGCGCCACATAGAGAGATATGGTAAAAAATAATTAAAGCCGCATCGGTTTAACCGATGCGGCTTTGCTTTATATATTTTGTTGCAAATGGGATTACAGTATGATAGACTAAGTTAAAACTATAAGTAAGGGGTCATGATATGCCAAAGGATAAAGCAAAACATAAAAGCCAATTTCGCATAGAGATACTGATTCCAATATTTTCAGTTTTATTTTTGGTTATAATGCTTGCAGTTACGTGTACCGGTCCCAAAGAAGTGGCAACGGCAGAACAGGTGCGAATTGCTATCCTAGAAGCTGGATATCAGCCGGTTGACGCAACAGAATTATATGCCGAAGATATGCCAGGTCTTATTCAATGCATTGCTTTTGAAAAAGATGATGTATATTTTAATTTTTATGTTTTTCAAGATCATAGAGGATCAGGTAACTTATATGGTCATATAGCTTCATACATAAATATAAATTATTCTGGTGCTGAGTGTGCAGAGCATACGAGCGCTCAATCGAATTATTGCATTCGTACTGTGGCTGTTCATGGACGATATGTAGTTGACATTTATGTGGATAATACAGTGGTATACGCATATTGCGATGAAGGAAACGAACAAGGAATCTGCGATGTATTGCGTACTATAGGATATTTTGATTAAAGCAATTAGGAAGGAATGTGAAGCTGAGCAGGGAATTATGAATCAAACAGTCACGGTATAAAAGAACATTAAGTTTGAAAAGAAAACTATGTGAATTCCCTCCAGTTCTGCCCGCGGTCATGACTTGAAGCTTTCCAATAATTTGTATTCAGATAAAGTCAGGTTTGTGATCATGCGAACGATAGATGCCCCCAGATGTTTGGTGACTGCAAAGTGTGTTTGATTTAAAGTACCCACAGACGCCTCATTCGCGAAATCGCTGATGATTTTTATAGCTGCACAGTTGATCTTTTTTTCTTGGCAGGCTTGCATAATAGAACCGCATTCTGTTTCAACACACATTCCTTGATATTGCTCTTCCAATGCTTTTGATTCTTCTGTTTTGTTTACAAAATCTGCAGTAGAAACAATGGCAGCTGTTTGAACGTTCGATTTTAATCTGGAGTCATTTTTTATAGATTCTTTATATTTATTTAAAATTAAGTTATAAATTTCAGGTGGAACGGAAAAAGAACAAAGTTTTGGTTTTATTATTTTTTTTGAGATGATCACGTCTCCGATTTTTAAACTTGGATTGAGACCGCCTGCTATACCGGTGGATAGTGCAAATGTGATATGATACTGTTCAAAAAGAATTTGTATACATTCATATGCTGCTTTCTGTCCGGGACCTGAACAGGCAATCAGAACATTGTAACTTGCAATGCGGCATGTTGTGACAGGAATGTTCTGAAAGGAAAAGCATTCTTTTTTTCTGATGAATCGTATTAAATTTAAATATTCGCTTGGCAGTGCACAGAATATAGCAATCATATATTATATGTCCTTTCCTTTCTGTTTCATATCCATGTCCTGAAATAGTCGTAAAAATCCGATTCGTGCACCAATGTGATTGCAGGATTTGTAATACGTTCCTGATGGCAGAGCGCCAGCATGTACTTATCCAACTGCATATAGGTAAACATCAGGTTGTATTTATTATAGCTTTTGAGAAAAGCAGTTTGATTGTCTATCTTTATTTCAAATGCATTCAGCGGCAAATGCAGCCCTTTTCCGATCGCCTTTATGTAGCTCTCTTTCAGTGTCCACATCTGATAGAATGCTGCTTTCGGATCCTTGCAGTTGCAGATATATGCATATTCGCCGGGGGTGAAGAAACGCTTGGCAATGCCTGAATCTATATTCTGAATCTGTTCAATGTCAACGCCGATTTTGTATTTGCTTGTCGCAATCGCTACATATTTGCCGGAATGGGATATGTTAAACTTGAAGTGCCGTAGATTTGCAATATACGGTTTTCCATAAGGATTATAACTAATTTTGATTTGATCAGGGGTAAGTCCGCAGGAATTGACGGCGGCTGTTCGTATCAGCAGTTCTGCAAGCATGCTGCGCTTTTTATCTTCCGTATTTTTATATTTTAGTATTTTTTCCCGCCGCTCTAAGGATAAAAGAGGAAGCAGTGTTGATTGAAACGGAATTTCTGGATTTATTTGTACAAGTGTTATTTGTATCATCGTTTTTCCTGTCTGAATCATTTATGAAATGGTGTCGAAGTAAAAATAACTCAGCCTGGACTGGTCCAAACTGAGTTACTGTAATACAAAACGTTTAATACATCATTCCGGGAGACTGCTGCGGTATGGCGGCGCATTCTGGTTTTTCTTCTTTTTCATCTGCCACCAGTACTTCCGTAGTCAGAATCATTTCAGCAATGGATGCTGCATTCTGCAGTGCGCAGCGCGTCACCTTTGCAGGGTCTACAATGCCCATTTCTACCATGTCGTAATATTTATTGTTAAACGCATCATAGCCATAATTTTTATTATTCGCCTTTTTAACGTCGTTCACGATAACGGAAGGCTCCAATCCTGCATTTGTCAGGATTTGACGCATAGGCTCTTCCAGGGCATGTATGATGATAGACACACCAATTCGCTCGTCATCTGTATATTTTTCCAGTGTAGTCTGGGTATATTTTGCTGCCCCCAGTAATGCTACACCGCCTCCTGCTATGATTCCTTCTTCGACAGCGGCTTTTGTGGCGGCCAATGCATCCTCAATGCGCAGCTTCTTCTCTTTCATTTCTACTTCCGTAGCCGCACCGACTTTGATTACGGCAACGCCGCCGGAAAGCTTGGCAAGCCGTTCCTGCAGTTTTTCTTTGTCATAGTCGGAGGTGGAATTTTCGATTTCTGCTTTGATTTGCAGGATCCGTGCCTGGATTTCTTTTTTATTCCCGCTGCCGCCGACAATTACTGTATTTTCTTTTTGCACTTTCACCTGGGACGCATGTCCCAGCTGTGCCATGGACACTGTTTTCAGATCGTATCCCAGTTCCTCGCAGATTACTTCGCCGCCTGTCAGAATGGCAATATCAGAAAGCATTTCTTTTCTGCGGTCTCCGAATCCGGGCGCTTTTACCGCCACGCAGGTGAATGTGCCCCGCATATTATTCACTGCAAGAGTAGCAAGCGCTTCTCCTTCAATATCTTCCGCAATAATCACCAGCTTTTTGCCGGATTGCACGACTTCTTCCAGCAGCGGCAGGATATCCTGAATCACAGTGATTTTCTTATCGGTGATGAGAATATAGGCGTCATCCACAATTGCTTCCATTTTGTCGGTGTTGGTTACCATATACGGAGATATATAGCCCCTGTCAAATTGCATGCCTTCTACAACTTCGCAGTAGGTTTCTGCAGTCTGAGATTCTTCTACTGTAATCACGCCGTCTGCGGTGACTTTTTCCATAGCTTCCGAGATCAGCTGACCAACGCTGTAGTCGTTTGCGGATATTGATGCGACTGTTGCAATATCCGTACTGTCTGAAACTTTTTTGGAATTTTTCTGTATATATTCCACTGCGGTTTTTACTGCGCTTTTGATTCCTTTTTTCAGCAGGATGGGATTGGCGCCGGAACTGATATTTTTCATGCCGTCACGCACAATAGCCTGCGCCAGCAGGGTAGCGGTTGTTGTTCCGTCTCCTGCAATGTCATTTGTTTTGGTTGCTACTTCGCGAACAAGCTGTGCTCCCATGTTTTGGAAGGGATCTTTCAGTTCAATCTCTTTGGCAATGGTAACTCCGTCGTTGGTAATCAGCGGTGCACCGTACTGTTTGTCCAGCACAACATTTCGTCCTTTGGGACCCAGTGTGATTTTTACTGTGTCTGCCAGCTTGTCCAGTCCGGCTTTCAATTCTTTTCGGGCATTTTCACCGTATAGTATTTGTTTTGCCATGATTTATATGACCTTGCCTTTCTTATCAGTCTAATGCTGCGAGTACTTCTTTATATGTAATGATGCGGTATCCCTCTGCGTCTAATTTAACGGGAATACCTGCATCGGGAGTAATGAGGATCTTGTCGCCCTTCAGATATACATCCCGATCATCGTCAAAGAACTCCGGCGTTTCGATAATTTGTGCGATGTTGGATTCACCCTTTGCAGTTCCCGTCAGGAGAATGCCGCTTTTGGTGGATTCTTCATTTTCAATAATTTTTACAAGCAAGTGATTTTTGGAGGGCCTGACTTTCATAATTGTGTTTTTACCTTTCCTTTGAATTTTTGACGGTGTTGTAAAACAGATTTGATTGCGTATTTTGTCTAATTATTTACTTGTCCTCAGGCAGAAGGACATCGAACTTTGTGCTGAGTTCATAGATTTCTTTGAGAAGTGCGGAAAGATTTTTCATTTGTGCACCGTTGTACAGTTTTAAAGCGTCCTGCACTTCTTTGTCATAATCTTCCGGATAATCGCCGGATAAGATATATTCGCAGGTGACAGAAAGTCCTTTTGCGATTCTGTAGAGGGTGTCAGCTGAAAATCCTTTTTGCCCGGTTTCGATTTCATAAAGGAATTTGGGGGATATGTCGGATATCTCCGCAAACTGTTCTCGGGTGTATCTGTTCATTTCTCGTAGCTGTCGAATGCGGGTACCTGCTGCATCATAAATGTTTTTCATGAATAATACCGTCCTGTCTACAAATGTTTTATTGTTTGTACATTTAATATTTTACTTTTTTGTTTGAAAAGCAAAACCAGCTACTGTGCCAAATCAATATACTTTTTGTGCACAATTTAGTTTGAATATATTATAACTTAAAATACATAAAATTACAATGTATCCATAAAATTCCACATAAAATGTTTTAATTTGTGCATAATCGAGATGCAAAATTCGATTTAATTCGAGTTATTTATATAATTTGTATGTTACAGACATGGATATGCCGCAGGTTTTTCAAAGAAAAATATGAGGAAGTTTTTTATCTGCAGTGGTGATATACTGTAGGTATTTACCAAATCCCCGCCCCCCAAAAGCCTCCCCCCAGCAAAGGGAGCTCCCGCGTAGCGGGTGAGGGATTGTATACGATCATTTTAGATAATTCACAAATCGGCAGTTTATGCAAACAATCCCTCCGAGTTTTGCTACGCAAAACCCACCTCCCTTTGCTGGGGGGAGGCTTTTGGGGGGCGGGGATTTGCGCACAAGGGAGCCTTTTGATGTTTTACTGGTGCGATGCTTCTATGATGCGTTTTCTGCTTTTTGCCAGCGTTTTCATATGCGTCAGACGTTGCGCAATTAGTGTATCTGTATAAAGATTTTCATATAAATGCAGCAGTCCCTCTTCCAATTGCGTCACCTGCATTTTCTTGGGTTGAATGGTTACATCCCAAAAGGTATAATAGCTCCAATCATTTGTAAGAACGCGATTTTCCTGCAGCATTTTCTCCCGCAAGGCTGTTCCGGGGAGGGGCGTAGGAACGGTAATATTGACGCCGTATAAATAATTATTCTTAATAAAGTTTCCCGTCATTTGGAAAACGCTTGTATCATCTCCGTCTAACCCTACTATAAATGTTCCGTATACACCGATCCCATAGGATTGAATTTTTGCAATTGCAGCTTCATAACCTGGAAATTGCTTTAGTTTCCAGTTTTTTTGATCCAGATTTTGCAGGCTGTCAAAATGAACGCTTTCAAATCCAATCACGACCCATTGACATCCGGAGCGCACCATTTCTCGGAGCAGCGCATCATCGCCTGCAATGGATATATCTGTTTGTGCAATCCAGTGGATCTGCATGCGCTTTATTTCCTGCAGCAGATTTTTGCATGCGTTGCGGTGTACCAGGAAGTTATCGTCAGCAAACAGTACAAGGGAATCCGGAAAGTATTTTTGTATGCATGCAAGTTCCTTTAAAATATCTGCGTTGCTTTTGCGCCGGTATCCGGATCCGAATATTTTAGATGCACAGCAGAAAGAACAGTTGTGCGGACATCCGCGGGTGGTTTGCAGAGTGATGACCGGATAGCTGCAGTCTCGCAGAAGTTCAAAGCGGGGCACTGGGGAATTGTTAAACTGATATTTTTCATTGGGACGATTTTGGTATATTTTCTGAACACTGCCGTTTTCTATATCCCGGATCAGCCTCGGCCAGAGGAGTTCCCCCTCGCCTGCCATAACAACATCTGCATGCTTTGCGGCTTCTTCAGGCAAGACGGTAGCGTGGATTCCTCCCAGGACTGTGAGCACATGCCGGCTTTTGAAATGGTCTATGATTTGATAGGCGTTTACAACCTGCTGGGTCATGGCGCTGACGCAGACAATATCGTAGTCTGCATCGTAAGGAATGTCCTGATAGTTTTCGTCAATGTATTCTGCCTTCCAGCCCGCAGGGAAAAGACTTGCTATGGTAATAAGTCCCAGATTCGGTCCTGTCCACAGCGCACGGAAGCTGTCCATCCCACCTGTTTCGTTGAGAAAATGGGTGAGTTTTTCATTCTTTCCAAAGGCATTTCCTTTGGGTGAGATCAGCGCTATTTTCTTCATCGTGCATTTTTGTAGCGATGTTTTTACCCAAAAACGCTAAAATCCTTTCTACATATTCTGTGGGTTTGTTAAATCTATTCATAAGATGTCTTGCACGGGGAACCAGCCATAATGCTGCGTTTGGAGACTTCAGCAGAGAATATGCAAAACACGGATCATCCGGTGAAATAATCGTGTCCTTCTTCCCGTGAATCATCAAGACAGGTTTCCCTTTCAGCTGCTTTAATGTGCGGTGTGTTTGTCTTTCCATTTTTGCAAATCCTGCATAATATAGGAAAATACATAAAAACAGGATTCGCTGCAGAGGATTGCGGATTTTTTTATTATTTAAAACATATCGAAAATAATTTTTAGCATGCATCATAGGTCCGCTGTCGGTAACGGCAGCGCATATGTCCGGGTACTTTTGCATAGCGCGCAGGGCAACAGATGCACCCATGGAAAACCCCATGATTCCAAAGGGACCTTTTATTCCCATTTCCTGGATTGTTTTATAAAAGGCAGAAAAATCCTGGTCCAATGTTGCCTTCACACTTTCTGCCGTTTCGCTTTCCCCATGATTTCGATTGTCATAGCACAGCACCCGATATCCGTGCATCAGCAGAAAATCTACGAACATTAAAATGGCTTCCTTGCTTCCGCCTAAAAAATGACATACAAGAACTGTTCCGATGCAGGCGATTTTGGGGCAGTAATCTATTCCTGCCAGCGTGATCCCGTCTTTGGTTTGAAATGTAAATTTTTTATATGTATAAAAAGCTTTGGTGTTTGTCTGCTGTGTATATCTGACAGGGTGGGTCAGGCGGTAAACCCACCGATAGCTTTTGACTGCGTTATACAGCAGGATGGAAATTCCGACTGCAAGGATAAATAGAATCCAAATGATCATCACGATTGTATACCGTCCTGTATTTTTAAAACATGTTAGGAATGCTGCATGCCCGGATCGCATTGTTCGCATAGTCTGCGATATAAAGCAAGTGCTTTTTTTCGTCAACTGCCATGCCTGCCGGAATATTGTATTTTGCGTTGTGCAAAGATGCAGGCGTGTCAATATAACCGGGAACCCCACAGCCTGTCAGCGTGCAGACCGTGTTTGCTTTTAAGTTTACCATGCGGATACAATGGTTTTCCCCTTCAGCTATCAGCAGGGTGTCCTTTCGCCAAAGCGTAACCCAGAAGGGACTGTTCAGCAGGGCATTTGTTGCTGTGCCCCCATCACCTGAATATCCAGGCGTACCGCCGCCGCAAACGGTTCGCATAACATCCGCAGTGCGGTCAGCCTCGCGGATGCAGTGGTTGCCGTAATCTGCAATATAGATATGCTGTCCGTCCGGGGAAACTGCCAGTCCGTATGGGCGATTCATGCTTGCATTTTGCGGGGAACCGCCGTCACCGGCATAGCCGAATGCACCGGATCCTGCCACAGTGCATACCAGCCCGTCTGTGCGAATCATGCGGATGACATTATTTCCGTAATCGTTTGTGTATACGTTTCCGTTTATATCTACTGCAACACCGCCGGGGCGGTTGAATTGAGCGAGCGTACGATATTTTCCATCGCCGCTGTATCCCGCAGTGCCGCAGCCTGCGTATGTTTCAATCAGTCCCTGGAGACTGATTTTACGGATACAGTGATTTCCGGTGTCTGCAATATAAATACTTCCATCTGGTCCGACTGCAGCGCCGCTTGGCTTGTTCAACTGCGCGTTTTGGGCTGCTCCGCCGTCCCCGCTGTATCCATATGTGCCTGTTCCGGTCAAAGTGGTGATAGCACCGTCATTGTCAATTCTGCGGATTGCATGATTTCCTCTGTCTGCAAGAAGCAATTCCCCGGTTTGGGTTATGTCCAATCCATAGGGCTGGGAGATTTCTGCGTTCTGAGCTGTGCCCGTATCACCGCTATACCCGTTCATTCCGCCGACCAGCGTGAAAACGCCGGGTGAGGGAAGCAGAGATGTTTTAATTTCTGCATTTGCATAATATTCGGCGCGGTTCCGCCCTTTTTTCTTAGCGGTGGCAAGAGCAATTTCTCCTTGGCGCAGGAGCAGGGAAAGCTTTGGATTTCCTGCTGTGCAGCCGGAAATTCCAAAGCTTGCTGTGACAGGGACTTTTGCGTATACGGAGTCTTGCGGAAGAAACCGCTGCTTACGAAGGCTGCGGCGTATTCGCTCTGTTAATGTGAAAGCATATTTTGTTGTACAACTGTCAAAAATCAAAAGAAAGCTGTCGCTGCTGTAGCGACCAGCCCTGCATACAGACTGTGATGCGAAAAAATCTCCGATTCGCGTCAGAACGGTATCTCCTTCAGCGGAGCCGATTTTCATATCAATATTGATAAAAAAATCAATGTCGCACAGTGCGATGGCAAAGGATTCGCTCCGGTCAATCTTTTGTGAAAGGATGCGTAAGGTTGTATTTTTATCCAAAAGTCCTGCCATTGAAGCCCTCTCTTGCATCATGATGTGCCCATCCCCCCGTCTAAAGGAATCACTGCGCCGGTAAGATATGCCGGCGACAATTCTTCATCTGCCAAAAACCGGACAACCAGCGCAGCTTCTTCCGGAATGCACATGCGTCCTATGGGAACACCTTGCAGCAGACGCTGCTGTGCTTTTTCAGGCATGGCGGATACCATTTCGGTAGATGTGCCGCCGAGAGCAATGGCATTCACACAGATCCCATAGGGCGCTGCTTCTTTTGCAAGGGATTTTGTAAATCCGATCAGTGCCGCTTTCGCGGCAGAATAGTTGGTTTGCCCTGCAATGCCCTGCAAGCCGCTGATAGAACTGATATTGATAATGCGCCCCGCTTTTCGTTTCAGCATATGTGGAATTGCAGCCTGCGTCAGATAAAATGCGCCGGTGAGATTTGTGTCCAGAACATCGTGCCAGCTTTCGCTGGGCATAAATGCCAGGGTTCTGTCCTTGCGGACGCCTGCATTGTTTACAATAACGTCAATGGAGCCATACTTCTGAATAATATCAGAAATCAAATTCTGCATTTGCCGTTCATTGCGAACGTCCGCCTGATATGCCCGAATGGATCCTTGGCAGCGCCTGCCTTCCTCCAGCACAGACTCCGCTGCTGCTGCGTTTTTTAAATAGGTAAACGTTACATTTGCACCGTGTTCTGCCAGATGCAAAGCAATCGCCCGTCCGATGCCGCGGGAGCCGCCTGATACAATAATATTTTTTTCGTCTAATGCCATAGGTCGTTTTCCTTATTTTTGTTTTATATAAGATTGAAATCGCTGATATGTTTCAGAAGAATGTAAAAGTTTTTGCAAAGCTTTACCGGGAAATTGAAGCTGCATCGTTTGATTGAGAATCTTTTTATGATGTTCAAGCGTTTTTGGGGATAATCCGCAAAGCCGCGCCGCGGCGGTCAGCGCTGTTTCCATCAGTATTTCCCGGGGGGCGGTTTTATATATCAGTCCCCATTTATCCGCTGTATCCAGATTGATCCGCTCATTCGTCAAGGCAAGCATAGCGGCTCTGCCGATTCCGGTTATTTGTGCCAATCGCACCAACCCGCCGTCTCCCAGTAGTCCCCCATATTGCGGATCGGGCAGCCAGAACCATGTTCCAACTGCCGCAATGCGCAAATCACATGCCAAAGCGATAGAGGATCCGGAGCCGATTACCGGTCCGGCAAGGGCTGCAATGTATATTTTGGGGCAGGCAGTGATGGATTGTACAATTTGAAAGGTTTTATATACTGCTCTATATACATTTTTTGCAAATGCCGCATGAGTTCCCTGAAAACTTCCTAAATCCAGTCCGGATGAAAAACCGAAGGGAAGACTGCTGGTGAGAATCACAGCTTTTACAGCTTCATCATGAGAAATTCCTGTGATGGCTGCATACAGCTCGTCCAGCAGATCCTGCTGCAGACTGTTGGTTCCCGGACGGTTCAGCGAAAGAATGCAGATCCCCTGTTCCCGTGAGAGATTTATATACATGACGCGCTCCTGTGCAGTTGTTCGTAAAACTGTTCCAGCTGCATGGCAGCAGCCTGCTCATCAAAATAGCCGGGGTCGACTGCATCCCCGCGCAGTTCCAGAAAGGGAATCTGCAGTTCCTGCGCCTTTTGCCGGATCAGGGGGACTGCGGAGGGCAGAAACCGGCAGTTGCGTTGGGAAAAATGAATGATCCCCTGTGCGCCAAAGTCTTTTACACTTTGCAGAATATCTGTAAGCCGATTTTCCTGTGTGAAAAATCTTGATGTAAGAATCCGCTTAGCAAGATCCGTGAAGAAGGAATCACAGGAAAGCTTTATATTTCCGAAATCAAACATCTCTTCCCAAACGATTCTGCAATTTCCTTGCTTTTCAATTTGGGTAAGGAGACTGTTCCTGTACAGAGGGACTATACCAAGCCAAAGAACCCGGGGAATATTGCCTGTGTCCGGCGCATCAGTTTCTGTCAGCCTTTTCAGAAATCCCTGCAAAATATCCGGTGTGTCCGGTTTCCCGAGATCGTTATATAACGGAAACAGTTTTAAAAAATCGATTGTGCTGCATTTCTCAGGGTGTGCACGACGAAAAGCATTGATTTTCTGCTGTACTGCCAAGGCTTCGTTGGACGCCTGCACAACGTCTTGTATTTCTGCCTTTACGGGAAACATTTTGCATAGCCGATTATACAGCGTCTGCAATTCGTCTGCCAGTATGTGTATCTGCCTTTGCGACAAGATTCTCGGAACATCTACATGAAAAAACGGAAGGTAATGCCGCTGGGTTTCTGACTTACAGTATCGCCATGCATTGCGGCAGGAAAAATTCATAGCTGCAAATGCTTCGGGCTTCGGAATGATTTTTTCTGTAAGGAGAAGATGAAACAATGCTTGATAGGAGCATCCGTCGGCGGGAAAACAGGTGGCATCTGCCCGTGCTACCGGATGATCTAACAAACGCCATGCGGCGGCGAGTCCTGCAAATCGTTCCAGAAAAACAGCTTCCGCATCAAAGCATGCCAGCAGTTCTCCCGGGATATAATAGGTTGCCGCAATATACTGTTTTTGCTTTTCCGTTATATTTTTCAGAAGATTATACTGGTTTTGCAGATACGCTGCCATATAGTGCTGTCCTATAGAAGTATGATAGCGCACTGTCAGATCCAGTTTGGCAAGAAGCGTTTGATCCATTTTTTAAATCATCCTCTCTTTCATTGCTATAAACTGCTGTCTGCTGCAAAAATGGCGGCGCCCAGCGCACCAACAATTTGCGGCTCTTCCGGAATAAAAATATCTGTCTGCAAGAGGTTTTTCAGCACGCTTTGCATACATTGGTTTTTCGCAACGCCGCCGGTGAGTGCGATGGGCGGGTGCATACCGACTGCTGAAACCATACCCCGCAGCCGTTCTCCGATTGCCTGGTGGATGCCGGCAATGATAGCTTCCCGGGGTTTGCCTTCTGCAATTTTGGAGATTACCTCCGATTCGGCAAAGACTGTGCAGGTGCTGCTGATGGGTTCTGCCTTTTTTGCAGTCAGTGCGGCGGAACCTAAAGCTTCAATACCAATCCCCATCGTCTGTGCCATCACTTCGAGAAATCTGCCGGTGCCCGCTGCACATTTATCATTCATATAAAAGGTTTCGGCATATCCGTATTTGCTGATTCGGATCACCTTGCTGTCCTGCCC
>BLMO01000130.1 GCA_011957885.1 Clostridiales bacterium | reverse complement strand
TATGTTCTCACAAAAACGCCTTACATGGCAAAACGGGAACTGTACAAAATTTCCGGTCACTGGGATCACTACAGAGACAGCATGTTCATTTTGGGCGATCCGGATGATGAAAGTAAGGAATGCCTTGCCCTGCGTCCTATGACCTGCCCCTTCCAGTATCAGGTTTATCTGAATAAAAAGCGCTCCTACCGGGATCTGCCCATGCGGCTTGCAGAAACCTCCACGCTTTTCCGTAAAGAGGATTCAGGAGAAATGCACGGTCTGATTCGGGTGCGTCAATTTACCCTCGCCGAAGGGCACATCGTGCTGCGCCCCGATCAGCTTGCACAGGAATTTAAGGGCTGTCTGGAGCTTGCAAAATATATGCTGGAAGTTCTGGGGCTTGCAGAGGAATGTACCTATCGGTTCTCCCAGTGGGATCCCAATAATACAGAGAAATACGAAGGCACAGCCGAGCAATGGGAAGAAGCCCAGGCTATTATGAAGAATCTGCTGGATGAAATCGGCTTGGACTACAAGATCGGCATTGATGAAGCCGCTTTCTACGGTCCTAAGCTGGATATTCAGATCAAGAATGTCCACGGCAAGGAAGACACGCTGATTACCTTGCAGATCGACATGCTGCTGGCAAAGAAATTTGGTATGGAATACACCGATTCGGACAACACACCCAAAACGCCCTATATCATTCACCGGAGCAGTATCGGCTGCTACGAACGTACACTGGCACTGCTGCTGGAGAAATACGCCGGCGCGCTGCCTCTGTGGATCGCGCCGGTGCAGGTAACGGTTCTGCCGGTGTCCAATCTGTTTGAGGAATATGCCCTTCAGGTGCGGGACAAATTGCAGGCGGTAGGCATCCGGGTAGAGTTGGATGCCCGCAACGAAAAGATCGGCTACCGTGTACGGGAAGCACAGCTTTCCAAGGTGCCCTATATGGCAATTGTGGGTGCTGACGAGCAGGAAGCCGGAACAGTATCTGTGCGTGCCCGGAAAGAAGGAGAAGGCGGACTCATGTCTGTAGATGATTTTGTGGCAAAGGTTCTTCTGGAAATCGCTGAAAAGAGAAAGTAATAAAAAGGCTCCCCTGAGGGGAGCTTTTTTACCGCTTCTAAGCCTCCCTTGTGTGCAAATCCCCCGCTCAATAAAAAAGGTCCCCTTGTGCAAAGGGGGCTCCGCGCAACATCGAACATTAAAAAGGCTCCCTTGTGTAAAGGGAGCTCCCGCGCAGCGGGTGAGGGATTGTCTATACGATCATTTTATAAAAATTAATAAATCGGCAGTTTCGCAAACAATCCCCCAGTCGCTTCGCGACAGCCCCCTTTGCACAAGGGGGCCTTCTCGTTTGGTGGGAGCTTTTTTATCAAAACTGATTCGCTGGTGACACTGCATTCAAATCTGCAAAAGTCAATATATCCGACAAAATATAATTGGACACAAACATGCCCGCATGAGTCAGCGCAATATTGTCACCCCGCCGCACCATATAGCCTTTCTTCAAATAGAAGGGAAGCTTGGATCCGTACAGCTCCAGAAAATCACTGCCGAATGTGCGCTGGAATTCTCCCAGAGGGAGCCCTTCTGCAAGCCGGAATTTCAGCATGATATATTCACCCATGCGCGCCTTGCCTTTGATTTCCTCCGACGACGCAGTAATGCCAATATCACTTTCAATATGCTCAATTCCCTTCATATATGCCTGAATATTGGGCACAAAGGAAAACCGGTTTCCATTGAAATAGGAATGCGCACCGGTGCCAAGCCCCAGATATTCCTCGCAATTCCAATATTTCAAATTGTGCTTGCACATTTTCCCCGGCTGGGCAAAATTGCTGATTTCATACTGCTTGTACCCGCGCCTGTCCAAAAGCGCGCAGGCAGCCTCATACATCTCAAATTCCGTATCCTCATCCGGCAGCACCAGCTGACGTCTGTTCTGATAAAACGGCGTACCGGGTTCAATCTTCAAATTATACAGTGAAACATGCTCCGGACGAAGCCGGGTGACATAATCCACCGAGCGCAACAGACTCTCGGTTGTCTGCAGGGGGATGCCGAACATAAGATCCACACTGATATTTTGAATTTTTGCCCGGCGTGCATCTCGGTAGCATTGCTCAAAATCTGCCCGGCTATGGATTCTGGACAGCGCCTTCAATTCTCCTGCATCGGCAGACTGCAATCCGATACTGATTCGGTTGACCCCGGCCCTGCGCATACGAGCAAAGGTTTTATAGGAAGCAGTGGCAGGATTTACCTCCACGGTAAATTCTGCATTTTTCGCAAGATGAAAGGTGCGCCGCACCCCGCGGATGATCCGCAGAAGCTGCTCCTCGGGAAGTGCGGTAGGTGTTCCGCCGCCAATATACACACTGTCCGGCAATCGTTCCGCCACAGCGCTTTTATAATACTCCATATGAGAAAGAAGTGCGTTTACATATCGCTCGCAAACCGTTTCATCCCCCGGAACAAAGGAATAAAAATCGCAGTACGCACACTTGCTCCGGCAAAAAGGAACATGCACATAGATGCCAAGCTTTCCGCCGACATTCTGACTGATAGGCATAAACGATTTCTCCTTTCCGCTGATCTGAATGAAACGATCCTTATACAGCATATAATACCACAAATCCCGAACGCATGCAAGCTGTTTTCCTTTCAAATTCCCCCGAAAGTCTGAATTTACTGTGAATTTAGCAGGATTCTATTGAAATCAATCGGAAATTACTATATACTATATTGTGTATTTTATTATAAAATTATAAATCCAAAAAACGGGACTGGAGACTGTATATGAAAGACTTTCACGTAGAAACGAAATGCATTCAGGAGGGCTGGAAACCGGAAAACGGTGAAGCCCGTGTGCTCCCGATCTATCAGAGCACCACATATAAATACGACAGCGGCGAGCATCTGGGCAAGCTGTTCGATTTGAGCGTGCCCGGGCATATGTATACCAGAATTTCCAATCCCACTGTTTCCTGTGTAGAAGAAAAAATTGCAGCATTGGAAGGCGGCGTCGGCGCACTGTGTACCTCATCGGGACAGGCGGCGTCTCTTCTCGCCATTCTGAATATTGCCAGCGCAGGGGAGAATTTTATATCCTGCTCTACAATTTACGGCGGTACTGTAAATCTGTTTGCCGTAACCATGAAACGTATGGGCATTGAAGTGCGCTTTGTTACGCCGGATATGAAAGACGAAGAAATTCACGCTCTGTTCGACGATAAAACCCGCCTGGTATTCGGTGAAACCATTGCAAATCCTGCACTGGACGTTTTGGACATCGGACGGTTTGCGGATATTGCCCACGCGCATAACGTCCCTCTCGTTGTTGACAACACCTTTGCAACACCGATTCTTTGCCGT
>BLMO01000129.1 GCA_011957885.1 Clostridiales bacterium | reverse complement strand
AAAAACGCCATGGGAATCGGCGCACTGCTGTGTGATGGCATCGGTGATACCGTCCGGGTAACGCTCACCGCAGATCCGGCAGCAGAAGTGCGCGCCGCAAAAGAAATTCTTGCGGCGGCAGGCGTGCGGAAAAATGGAATTTCCATTATATCCTGCCCCACTTGCGGCAGAACAAAAATTGATCTGATTGCGCTTACAGAAGCGTACCGGGAAGCAGTCTCCGGCATAGATACGGGAGACAAAACGATTACCGCCGCTATAATGGGATGTGCGGTCAACGGTCCCGGTGAAGCGCGGGAAGCAGATTTCGGCGTTGCCGGCGGAGATGGCTGCGCAGTTTTATTCCGCCGTGGCGAAAAGGTTCGGCGGATTGACGAGGACAAGCTGCTGGAGGTTCTTATGGAAGAAACCCGCCGCATGCTGGAAAACCGTACGATTTAATACATAAAATTGGAGAACGTTATGGCAGAAGCACAAACGCGCACATTGAAAACAATTTTCTCTCGTTATACGCCGCAAACCCAGCGGCAGCGGGAGATTTTTGACGCTGCTGCAAATGCGGTTCTTTCCGGGGATAAAGAAAAAAGCATGTATCAGGTTTCTTTTTCCCTTCCTTTTCTCTGTGATAAAAAGGATCTATACACCATAGAAGATCAGCTTTGCGAACTGTACGGACTGACTCTGCTCCGCCTTTTGCCAAGCTATCCGTCTGAACTGTTCAGCAAGGACTACATTCCCCAGGTTCTGATTGAATCAGGGCGTGTAGGCGCTGTGTCCAACGGATTTTTCAACGACTGCAATATCAAGCTGGAGGGAGATAAAATCACCCTGTCGGTTCCCTTTACCGCCGGGGGCGTGGAACTTCTGGATCTGGGGCGTACCGGTGATATCATCGCCGGCATCCTCCGCAGCGAATTTTCCTTGTCCTATCAGGTGGAAATTGTTCAAAGTGAGGATTATCTCGCCTATTTTGAGCAGTATAATCAGCAGCAGAATCAAGAAATCCGGGAATCCCAGCAACGTGCCGAAGCCCAGGCAGCCCAATATCAGGCAGAACTTGAGAAAAAAGCCCAAGAGGAAGCCGCGGCAAATCCCGTATACGAGCGGGTGGAATCCCTTTTCGGCGGCGATTCTCAAGTGGAAGCGGTGGGGGATTCCCTGATCCATGTAGGAAAGATGACTTTTGATGTGTCCGGCGGCGACGTTGTTTTCGGAGAAGATTTTGATGCGGACGATCCCACACCGCTGCGGAATATCAACCGTGCCGCCCGTCATGTGGTTGTGCTGGGACAAGTGTTTCAGGTAAAAACCAATGAAATCCGCGGCAGCGACAAATTTTCCGTAAACATCGGCATAACCGACAAGGACAGCTCTGCTTTCCTGCGCACCACACTGGAAGAAGGGGAAGCCATGGCGCTGGCAGGAAGTGCCAAAGCAGGTACCTGTCTTGCAGCCTGTGGAAGTGTGCGGCAGGATAAATTCGGAGAATTCAATATTAACCTGATTAACCTGAAATCGGCGAAAAAAATCAAAATGCATATCCGTCCGGACAACGCTGCAACGAAGCGAGTAGAATTGCATATGCATACAAACCTGTCCACCATGGATGCTACAGCCAAACCGGAGGAAATCGTAAAACGCGCGGCAGCATGGGGGCAAAAAGCCATCGCCATCACCGACCACGGTACTGCTCAGGGATTTCCCACAGCCATGCTTGCAGCAAAGAAGCTGGAAGATTTTAAAGTTCTTTACGGTATAGAAGCGTACTTTGTAGACGACACTGCCCGCGCCTTATATGGCAGAACGGACATCGGCTTCGATGAAGAAATGATTGTTTTTGATATAGAAACCACCGGTCTTTCCGTGCAGAACTGCAAAATCACAGAAATCGGCGCTGTCAAGGTGCGGGGGGGAGAAGTGCTTGAAACCTTCAACACCTTTGTCAATCCCCAGGTACCGATTCCGGAAAATATCACCGAACTCACCGGCATCACCGATGAAATGGTAGCAGACGCGCCTCTCGTAGAGGAGGCGCTGCGGGCATTTTTCGACTTTACAGGGGATCGCCTGCTTATCGCCCACAATGCAGGATTTGATACCAGCTTTATCCGCCGTGCAGCGGACGAATGCGGGATGCCTTTTGAAAATCCGTATCTGGACACGGTTTCTATGTCCAGATACGTAAATCCGGAATTAAAGCGTCACCGTTTGGATACGCTGGCAGATTACTTCCAGCTTGGAGATTTCAACCATCACCGTGCATCGGATGACGCAGAGATGCTGGCGTATATTTTCTTTAAAATGGTCGAAAAGCTGCAGGACGAGGGGATCACTGATTTCACCCAAATGACCAACGCCATGAGTGAAAACGCAGACCCATTGAAACTGCGTACCTATCATCAGATCATTATTGCAAAAAATTTAACCGGACTGAAAAATCTGTACCGGCTTGTATCGGAATCGTATCTGAACTACTATCGGCGTACACCCCGTATTCCGAAAACACGTCTGATGGAACTGCGGGAAGGACTGATCATCGGCTCCGCCTGCGAAGCAGGTGAACTGTTCCGGGCAATCCTGGAAAACAAACCCCAAGCCGCCATTGAAGAAATCGCATCCTTTTACGATTATCTGGAAATTCAGCCCATTGCAAACAACATGTTCCTGATTGAAAATGAAAAAGCGGCAGACGTGGAAGAACTGCGGGAACTGAACCGGAAAATCGTCGCCCTTGGAGAAAAGCTGAATAAGCCGGTATGCGCCACCTGTGACGCCCACTACATTGATCCGGAAGATGAAATTTACCGTCGGATTTTGCTCACCGGTATGAAATTCCCGGATGCGGACAAGGTCAGCCACTTGTATATGCGTACCACGGAGGAAATGCTGGAGGAATTCTCCTATTTGGGGGAAGAGAAAGCATACGAGGTAGTGGTTACCAACACCAATAAAATCGCCGATATGGTAGAAAAAATGGATCCCATCCCGGCAGGCTCCTACCCCCCGCACATTGAAGGCAGTGAGGAGGAACTCACCAACAAATGCCATGAAATGGCAAAATCCATGTACGGCGATCCCCTGCCCGTTCAGGTGCAGGCAAGACTGGAACGGGAACTGGACTCTATCATAAAAAACGGCTTTGCCATTATGTATATCATCGCACGCCGTCTGGTGGACAACAGCGAATCCAAAGGATATCAGGTAGGCTCCAGAGGATCCGTAGGCTCCTCATTTGCCGCCACAATGGGCGGCATTACCAAGGTAAATCCACTGCCGCCCCATTACCGCTGCCCTGCATGCAGATACAGCGAATGGATTGAGGACGGCTCGGTCAAATCCGGATTTGACCTGCCCGCCAAGGATTGTCCCCAATGCGGCAAGCCGGATATGATCCGGGATGGACACAACATTCCTTTTGAAACCTTCCTGGGCTTCTACGGAGACAAAACGCCGGATATTGACCTAAACTTCTCCGGCGATGTGCAGGGAGATGCCCACAAATATACGGAAGTGCTGTTCGGCAAGGGACACGCCTTCCGCGCCGGCACCATCGGCACGCTGGCGGAGAAAACCGCCTTCGGATATGCAGCAAAATATTTGGAAGGCAAAGGGATCTCCGTGTGCCGTGCAGAACTGGAGCGACTGATCAGCGGCTGCGTTGGTGTAAAGCGAACTACAGGACAGCATCCGGGCGGCATCATCATTGTGCCGCAAGGATATGAAATCTACGATTTCTGTCCGGTACAACACCCGGCGGACGACCCAAACTCCGGCACCATCACCACCCACTTTGAATTTAAATACCTTCATGACACCATCCTGAAGCTGGACATACTGGGACACGATATTCCCACCAAGTATAAACGGCTGGAAGAGTACACAAATACCAATGTGTTGGACTGCAACCTCAGCGATCCCAAGCTCTACCAGCTCTTCACCACGCCTGCTCCCCTGGGCGTGACCAAAGAAGAATTGCTTGGTGTGGAAACGGGGACACTGGGACTTCCCGAAATGAACACAAAGTTCGTGCGGGGCGTGCTCATCCAGGCACAACCGAAAACCTTTTCCGACCTTTTGCAGATTTCCGGACTGACCCACGGTACAGGCGTTTGGCTGGGCAATGCGGACATGCTGATTGATGCAGGAACCTGCACCATATCGGACGTGATCGGATGTCGTGACGATATCATGCTGTATCTGATTCAAAATCACGACATGGATAAGGCGATGTCCTTCGCCATCATGGAAGACGTGCGGAAAGGTAAGGGGCTGAAGCCGAACTATGAGGAAGCTATGATTGCCGCCGGTGTGCCGGACTGGTACATTGATTCCTGTAAAAAAATCAAATACATGTTTCCGAAAGCTCATGCGGCAGCATACGTAATCGATGCACTGCGTCTGGGCTGGTACAAAATTTACTATCCTAAGGAGTTTTACGCAGCATACTTTACCGCCGCTCCCGGCGGTGTGGAAGCCAGCATTGTCTGCGGCGGTATACCGGCAGTCAAAGCAAAAATGGACGAAATCAAAAACATGGGAAAAGACGCCACGGCAAAGGACAATGAAACGTTCAGTGCCCTGCAGCTTGTCAATGAAGCCATGGCGCGGGGAATCCGCTTCCTTCCGGTAGATTTGAAGCAGTCCCACGCGAAAAAATTCCTTCCCCAGGAGGAAGGAATCCGCCTCCCGTTTAACTCCATCGGCGGGTTGGGAGATTCTGCTGCGGAACATATCATGCGCGCCAGAGATGAAGAAGATATCTTCTCCGTGGAGGATTTGCGCATTGCCGCCAAGCTATCAAAATCCGTTATAGAGGTGCTGGACGCAAATGGCGTATTTAAAGGCATGTCCCTGACCAATCAGCTTTCCTTTTTCTGATTTTCCCCGCGGAATACCGGACAAAACCCTCTGCATATACTATAGATACACAAGTATATGCACAAAGCGGGAAAGGAACGGTCAGCACTATGGCTTGCAACACCAACAGCCTGAGCAATAAAATTGTTATCAGTGTTTGCGACGGCAGAAAACTGGGGCACATCTGCAACTATGAAATTGATTTATGTAATGGATGTATCACAGCAATATTTGTCCCCGGAGAATGCGGTAAATTTGGATTTGGGCGGGGATCCGAACTGCGCATTCCCTGGGATAAGATTCAAAAAATCGGCGAGGATGCAATTCTCGTGGATGTTCCGGCACATGTGCCGGAATGCAACTGTCCGCCGCAGCCACCGAAAAAACGCTGGTTTTGGTAATAGGTAAAAAAGCTCCCTTGTGAGTATCCACTGCGTGGCTCCATAGGGAGGTGGCACAGCCAAGCGTAGCGATTGTGTCGGAGGGATTGTTTATACGATTATTTTGAATCATCTGCAAATCGACAGGCGAACGCAACAATCCCTCACCCGCTATGCGGGAGCTCCCTTTACACAAGGGAGCCTTTTTATATTTTTGCTCCACGGAAATCTCTTTACTGGGGGAGTCTTTTTATGTTTGTACCGCGCAGAAGCTCCTTAGAATCCGCTACGCGGCTTCACAAGGGGGACACCGCTAAACATCTCCACTAAGCCTCCCTTGTGCAAAGGGGGGTGGGTTTTGCGTAGCAAAACTCGGGGGGATTGTCTAAGTAATTCTATCGATTGATAGATCCTACAAAATGATAGTTATACAATCCCTCAGTCTCCGCTTCGCGGATCCAGCTCCCTTTACTGGGGGAGTCTTTTTATTTGGGTTTCACTGCGTGCATCCCAGAAAAATTCCCTAGTAAATTGACATTTTCTGTTTAATGTGGTAAAATAACTTTATTCTTATATACAAATCGTTCACAGAAGAAAGGAACCTGAAAAATATAATGAAAAGAGTGGCTATCTTCCAAAACGATTTAAGCGTAGGTGGAATTCAAAAATCCCTAATCAATCTGCTGCGCAATATCGATTACGACAGATTTTATGTTGACCTGTTTTTGTTTGCGGGAAACACCTTCTGGAACGTGGAGTTTCCTCCACAGCTTCATGTGAATTATCTGCGCCCCGTATCCAAAGTCTATTCCTTTCTTCCCTTCAATATTGCAAAAAAGCTGATTTGCCCAAACTTCGGAGAACGCGCGGAATACGACATCGCCATCGATTTTAATTCCTATCAAAACAGCTGCGCCGTGGGCGCTATCAAAATTCCCGCA
>BLMO01000128.1 GCA_011957885.1 Clostridiales bacterium | reverse complement strand
CCAAAGATGGCAGGGTGCCGTCTGTATGCGGTTTCAGACCGCCGGAAGCAAAGGACAGCTTTGCAATGGCACGGTGTGCCAGCGCATTGGGAAAACAGTGGGTGTGTATATCAAAAATCATGTCGGTTCTTCCTTTCCAGTTCCTTTAAGAAGAGGAGAGCTTCCCAATAACCTGCAAAGCCTTTGCCGGCTATGGTTTTCACACATGCCGCGGATACATAGGATATTTTGCGGAACGATTCACGACTATTCACATCTGACAGATGTACTTCTACAGTAGGCAGCCCCACTGCTTTCAGCGCGTCCAGAATAGCAACGCTGGTGTGGGTGTAAGCTGCCGGATTGATCACAATTCCGTCAAAATTGCCGTATGCCTGCTGAATTTTATCTACCAGAGCGCCCTCATGATTGGATTGAAACACTTCATATTCAATTTCCGCCTGTCGGCAGGTTTCATCAATAGAATCCAGCAGTGCCTGATAGCTTTCCGTACCGTATATATCCGGTTCCCGCAAGCCAAGCAAGTTCAGATTGGGTCCGTTTAGAATCAGTATTTTCATAGGTATAATCGGTCCTTTCTTTTATATGTTGCAAAGGCTCCCCCCAGCTGGAGCCGCGTAGCGGATCCTTGGGTGGTGTCGCAGCGTAAGCTCCCATCTTTCTTTATAGCCTCCCCCCAGCAAAGGGAGGTGGATCGCCGCAGGCGAGACGGAGGGATTGTTTACGATCATTTTGAATAATTAACAAATCGGCAGTTTTACAATCCCCCCGCCGATTGCATCGGCCCCCCCCTTTGCACAAGGGGGGCTTAAGGTTGAGGGGAACAATCCCCCGACTCGCTTACAGCGAGCCACCCCCTCGGAACTGCGTAACAGGTCCTCACAAGGGGGCATAGGTTAATGGATCACGCCTTTGCACAAGGGGGCCTTTTCGTTTGGTTGGATCCGCTATACGGCTCCGCCTTTATCATTGACGCTTTTTCTTTTTTGCAGGAGAGAGGTGCAGAAAAGAAATCAGCTGCCATGCCGTTTCGCTAATTACA
>BLMO01000127.1 GCA_011957885.1 Clostridiales bacterium | reverse complement strand
TTTTGTTTTTTTGATATTTTCCTTGCTGAAAGGTTCAGCATGCACAGAGAAAATATCATCGCCAAGACCTCGCAGCTCAATACCGCCAAATCCGATGTCCTTAGCCATAGCGTAAATGTCCGACCAACTGTAATCCGGACAACCCAATGTGGAAAATGCGAGTTTCATTGATTTCTTCTACCTTTCTCTTCAATAGTTTTCAAAAGTATTGAACAGAGACGATCGCGCCATAATTTGCAAAATTCTACAAAAAAAGCTTTCGTCTCTGCGCTAAAGCAAGAGACGAAAGCATAGCTTCCGCGGTACCACTCTTATTGACGCAAATTATGCGCCCACTCATCAGGCACTGCATGCCCTTCCCTATGATAACGGAGGGATCCGGTCAAGCCTACTGAAGAAGTTCAGCCGACAGCTCAGGGGCGAGAGATTCCGCACACGCAGCACCTTCCACCAATCAGCGCCTCTCTATAGCCGTATGCATTGGAATGGTTTTCCCCATCCACGCTTTTTAGTTATTATAGCATCAAACACTTTTTTTGTCAACGGGCATTTAAAAACTTTTTTCATTTTTTTCTTTTTAACTGAATAAAAATTTTCAATAAACGTATACAACTCACATAAAATATGTTAGAATATTGAAAAAATATATATTTTCTGCTCTGCAAGAAGGCAGTTACAATGCACATGTGACGCTCGTAAGTTTTCCTTATCGCGTTGCAATTACCCAAAAACGTAAAAGAAAGTATGGTATTATTATGAAAAAACCGGAACCCCTTATATTAGACACGGATATCGGCAGCGATATCGATGACACATGGGCGCTTGCCATGATTCTGCGCAGCCCGGAATTAGATCTGCGCATGGTAGTCTCTGCAGCTTTTGAAACTACATATCAGGCAAAGCTTGCCGCAAAAATGCTGCAAATAGCCGGGCGCGAGGACATACCTGTTGGCGTTGGCGTCCCCGGAAGCGGCGACATGGAAGGCAACAGCAATATTCGGGAGTGGGTTGAAGAGTATGATTTGTCATCCTATCCCAATGTCCACACAGATGGCGTTGGTGCGATGATAGATCTCATTATGCATTCTGATGAAAAAATCACCGTTCTTGCGATCGGACCGTGCACAAATCTCGCAGAAGCAATCAAAAGAGAGCCTCGAATCATTGAAAAAAGCCGACTGGTTTTCCTGGGCGCAAATCTGTATAACGGGGCTGTTCAGGGTTGGTATCCCCCGCTTGGAAAAGAAAGCAACATCAATGTAAGCATTGATGCCTACCGCACCGGCGTGGAAAAGAACGACTGGGAAGTTGAACTAATTCCGTTGGATGTATCCGGATACACCATTTTGAATGCAGACTATTTCAATCATATCCGTGAAACAGCGAAAAACGATCCGCTCTTGGCAGCGCTTGTGGAAAATAACGACATCTGGTTCAAAAATATGAACTACGAATACCACGGTACGACTTCCGGATTGTTCGACACAGTAGGCGTATATGCACTCATTTCAAAGGATTTACTGAACTATGAGAAACTGCCTGTTTATGTAAGTGACAGCGGTCTTACTTTCATTGATCCAATGCGCGGGAAAATGATGGATTGCGCCGTATCCTGGAAAGATAAGGATAAGTTTTATAAGTTTCTTACTGCTCGCCTGTGTGGTGAAATATGAGTATTTTGCAGCAATATTTGTGGTTTGCAACAATCCCCCAGTCAGCATCGCTACGCTTAGCTGACAGCCCCCTTTACACAAGGGGGCCTTTTTATTTGGGGATTTGCAGCATACTTCAGGAGTCTCTATGCGAACTCCAACACAAGAGAACTTTTTTATTGTGCTGCAGCTTTGCAGTAAAGCCTCCTTTATGAAAAAAGGTGGCGCACCATTTCGTTCCACCAAGCTTCATCGGTCTCCTTTGCGTAAAAGGAGGTGGCACACCGTTTCGTTCCATCAAGCTCCATCAGCCTCCTTTGTGTAAAAGGAGGTGGCACACCGCAGGTGTGACGGAGGAATTGTTACACTATAATACTATAATACTATAATGCTCAGAAATTCGCAGAACGAACCTCCCAAATAAAAAAGGCTGCACCATGTGCAGCCTTTTTCGAGTTTCTTCTTCACTTCAATGCGGCAGCCTCAAAAGCTTCCCATGCAGTTGTTGCCTCTTCGTCTCCATCAATAATCAAAGCCAATGCGTTATCGTACTGCCTCCATACCAAATCCTGATGTTCCATCGCCCAAGACATAATAGCATACTCCTCCGGCATGTACATCTGAAGAGAAGATGCCCGGGTATGCATATACTCATTGGCAACGGTCTCACGTACCTCTTTAAAATCATCCTGTGTCACTTCATCGTCAAAAACGAACACCGCAAAGGTTTCATGACTGTTGCTGGGTGTTGTAATTACATAATCAACCAAATGATCCGCCGCATTCATATCAACAATTCCATACAAAAGCATCATCATTTCACTTTCGTCGTCCGCCTTGTAGATCACTTCGCTGACTTTATCTTCAAAGGAAATTTTATCATTTACAGCCGCAACGATTTCCGAAAGATCTCCTGTAACCTTTGTTTTGTCCGCCGGGGTATCTTTTTCACATCCGGTCAATCCCGCAAAGCAGCAGGACACAAGCAGCATCGCTAAAAACAAGCTGATTTTTTTCATAGCAATATTACACTTTCTCTGATTTAATAAAATTTTTTTAGTATCGAACTTAATCTAAAACAGCTTTCCCGTTAACATAATTGCGCAAATTCCGTTCTGCTACTATAACAATAATTACATCTGCATCAGAATTTAAAATATCGCTTTCACTAAAGTCAAAAGTCCAGTTATATGTGCTCTTATGAAAACTATCCTTTAGGAAAGGAACCATCGCAATACTGTAAGAATCCCGCATAATATATGCGTTTGGTGCATTTTGATTGTAGTCATTTTTATACTGGAAATAATACAGCCGGTCACTGTATCCATCCTGTGCTTCATATGCAAAGGTAAACTGTCCCCAGCCTGCTTTGGGAGTATAATTGATCAAACGTGCGGTTTTTCCGCTTTTCAGCGTATATACCGGACCATAATCTTTGAGTCGGCTGTAATATCCCAAATAATACGCAAGATCTTTCATATAGGTTTCGCAATAATTGATTTGATATTCACTTTTATCATGAATCACCACATTCGGGAAATCCGCCTTTATCATATCCATTGCAGCACGGTATGCAAAATATCCTGCATGATTATTCCAGTGTGTATCATATTTGTAATATAAATTTCTCTCCGGAACCTCCTGTACGGCAGCAGCCATTGCGCCCCGCAAATCTACCGCAGTAATTCCGGCGCTCTGCAAAAGCTCCATAAACTGATCGTACCGGCGATAAGAAGCCATCGTATATCCTTCCGGCATATAATCGGGATACACTGTATTCTTATTAGGAGCAATCACAAAATATAACTTTTTTCCATGAGACCGAGCCCAATTATTACGATCAATCAAAGTCTTTTTTGCACGGTTATACACAGTATCCGTCAAAAAACCGGAACCGGTAAAGTCAGGAATTGTATCTTCATAGAACATATAATCATCATAACCGACGATAACATTTTCACAAACGGTTCCCGGCTGAATATCTTTAAAAAACAGTCTCGGAGAGTTGTACAGTTCATATTCCGAGGGAAATACCGTTTCGCTCATTAAAGGCATATAGGGGACAGTGGTAGAATTATCCTCATCCCATGTTGCAGATCGGTCTGAATATGTATGAATCAGCACCTTTCCGGTGGGAGTTTCAATCGGGCCTGCACTTCCGCCACCGCCGCCATTTCCTGTGAATCCACCGCCGGAACTGCTATATCCGCCACTGCTTAAAGCGCCACCGCCGGAAAGCTCTCCTCCGCCCGAATACCATCCGGTATCTGCTCCGCCAGCGGGAGTAGTATCTGCCGCAGCTTCAGTAGTCTCTTCTTCTGTTGTTTCCTCTTCTGTTGTTTCTTCCTCAGGTTCCGTGGTTTCTTCCTCGGTGGTTTCTTCTTCAGTCGTTTCCTCAGTTGTCTCTTCGGTCGTTGTGGTATCCTTGTTTTTTTTATCGTCATTACATGCAGTAAAACAAAACATGACTGCTGTAAGAAGCAATACAAGAATAAATAGTAACTTTTTCATTATTCAGTTTCGACAATTCGATCCCTTTCCACAGTGTTTGCTATATTCGGCATATATCGGTTTCCGATACAATCCTACATATTTGTTAGTATTATAGCACATTTACATTCTCTGCGCAACAATTTTTGTCTATTTTGGGGCATAATACTTCCCCATTTTTTTATTTTTTTTAAAATCCTCTTTTTATTTCCCGGAAAATATGTTATCTTATTATATGTAGATATTTCAAAAAGGTGTGGATAATTTATGGATAGAAATACCATCTCTGCAATCCGGCAAAATGATATTAGTCTATTATACCCGAATAATGCAGAATACTCTGCCTCTTACAAACAGTTTTCGGGGCTTCCCAATGACAGCGCCGAACAATTGGAAATATATAAACTGCTTGATCTTTCCTCCTGTGATATCGGAAGCTTTTTCACCACTGATCCGGAGGTCATTCGATATCGGCAAAAAACCTTCGCTGATCTTATCACGTATCCAAAACTTTGTGACATACTGACCCGCATGCTTCCCTTTCTCGATGATATTACAGAGCTGCGGAAAATGTATTCTGACACATCTGCAGGAGACAGTTATTTATACAGCATATCCGAAATAGAAATATATACGTCTCTTATGTCTATGCTGAAAGAAGAACTGCTGCCTTGTAAAGAACAGGTTGCTTCTCCCGCACTCAAACGCTTTACAGAGCGTATTTCTCTGCTGACAGAAAGCGAATATTATGCCACACTGACAGAAAATCTGAACCAGCTCGCATCCAGAGTCCGTGATATACGCAGTATAACCGTCGGCGTGAATTTAGATTCCAGACTTTTCCCCGAAGCGGCCGGCGTTTTATCTATAAACAGCGAGCGCTTTAAAAGCGGTGATTTTTTCGACAAAGTCCTGCGCCTAAATTTTAAAAATGATGATATGACCTGCATTGCAAATTTAATTCCCTTTCAAAAAGGGCAGAATGAAAATCAGCAAATGGCACTGATGAACGCTTTCAACAATGCCATATCGGACGTGTTCAAAACATCAATTCGCTCCTGGAAACGTGCAATTCAGTATTATGTACTGGATAACACAGATTTTCTGCTGCGCATGGCGCCGGAAATCGAATTTGTTACAAAAGGAGCCAAATTGATCAAAGAACTGAAAGAGCGAGGATGCCCCCTATGCACCCCTGAAATTCTTGATATGTCGGAAAGAAACTTCCATGCGCAGGGATTGTGCAATCCGGTAATCTCCGTAAAAACGGACGCGCCTCTCATACCGAATGACATTGATTTTAACGCAAACGCTATGATTTATGTTATTACCGGTCCCAACCGGGGCGGAAAAAGCGTGCTCACCTGTGCTGTGGGACATGCATTTGCTATGGCACAGCTCGGATTGCCTGTTTGCGCAAATAAGGCAGCGATCAGTCCTTGCGACCGTATTTACACCCATTTCCCTACTGGAAGCGATGACACAGTAGAAAAAGGTCGGCTTGGAGAAGAATGCGCCAGATTGGATGCCATCTTTGACAGCGTCACAGCACACAGCTTGGTATTGCTGGATGAATCTTTGTCATCCACAGGCTCGTTCGAAGGGGCATATATTGCATCAGAAGTTCTTTCAGGATTCAGCATGGCAGGATGCAGAGTGATTTTCTCCACCCACCTCCATGATCTTGCGGCATCTGTGGAACAAATTAACAAGACATGTGTTCCAAAAGGCGGGGTTCCTCTTGATAACATGGTAGCGGAAGTTACAGGCGATGGGCAGCGCACATTTCGCATCATCCGGAAAAAGCCGGACGGCAAAAGCTATGCGAAAGATATTGCAGACAAATACGGTCTTTCATTTGAACAAATATGCAAAAAATTAAATAAATTGGAACATTTATAAAATACACGTATTTGCATTACAAAAATATTGCAAAAAGTATTGCAATTTCCAATTTATTATGATAAAATATTACTTGTTGAATTTTGATTATATTGATCCATATAAACGGAGGTAAAAAAGATGGCTAAATGTGAAATCTGCGGCAAAGGCGTTGTGTTTGGTCACAATGTTTCCCATTCCAACCGCAAAACCAACAGAATGTGGAAGCCGAACATCAGAAAAGTGCGTGCAGTTGTTCAGGGCACACACAAAACCGTTCATGTTTGTTCTCGCTGCTTGCGTTCCGGCAAGGTTGAGCGTGCATAATCATTGATACATTTGCTCCCGCTAATGCGGGAGTTTTTGTTTTTAAGGAAATACTCTATGAAAGAATCTGTTTTAGCAATTATAAGTGAAAACTGCCCGAAAGCTGCGAAAAATCAGCTTTCTGCCTTCTTCACTGTCATTACACTTCCACCCGATCCCCTGCTTGCGCCTCCTGTATCCTCACACCCGGATATGCTGATCACAATCATAAATAAAACGCTATTTTGTCACAATAAATATTACGAAATAGCATCTGATAAGATTGATTCCATCCTTTCACTGTGCAGTTTAAATTTGATATGCACAAACAGTCCCCGCGGAGCAGTATATCCCTTGGATGTTGGGCTAAATACGCTGGTTCTTCAGGACCAGCAAAAGCTGATCGCACGCCGAGATACACTTGCGCCGGAACTACTTCCCTATTTAGCTGCAGATACCAAGCAAGGCTATGCAGGATGCTCCTCTCTTTATATAAACGGCACGCTTGCAACGTCAGACCCTTCTATGATCCGTGCAGCTGAAAGATGTGACATTCCCGTCCACAGGCTTCCCCAAGGAGGTATTCTGCTGCCCGGTTATAACACAGGGTTTATAGGCGGATGCGGCGGTGTCTGGAACAATTCCGTTTATTTATTTGGAAATCCAGACAGCTGCGCACAGGGGTATGCACTCAAAGAATATTGTCAACATGTGAATATCACTGTTGTATCCCTATGTGATGCGCCCTTATCAGACTTTGGCGGCATTCAGTTTGTTGAAGCTAAAAAACATAAGCAGAAATAATTCAAAAAACATTTACAAGTCTGTATGTCTATGCTATACTACACATTGTGAGTTCGCAAAATCCTCACAAAAAACAAAACTACGGAGAAAATCAAATATGAAAAACAAAAGAACACTGTTACTCATTGTTCAGGCAGGTGTTATCGCCGCTGTGTATGTTGCGCTTACCTTTGCGTCGGCACTGCTTGGTCTTGCATCAGGCGCCATCCAAGTTCGGATTTCTGAAGCGCTTTGTGTGCTCCCGCTATTCACCCCAGCAGCTATACCTGGTTTATTTATCGGCTGTGCCATGGCAAATTTTCTAACCGGGAGCCTGCCTATGGATGTTCTATTTGGTTCCTTGTCTACTCTTTTGGGTGCTTTAGGAGCTTACTGCATTGGCAGACAAGTTAAAAAGCGTGGCAGCAAAGCTTCTTTAAGCAAACTGCTTATTCCCATTCCAAACTTTCTTGCAAATATTATCATTGTACCCTGGGTACTGCGATTGGTATACGGTGATACAGGCGCTATCTGGTTTCTAACATTAACCGTTGGCATTGGAGAAGCAATTGCCGGAATTGGTCTTGGTTTCATTCTACTGTTTTCTTTGGAAAAGCATGCAAAAAATATTTTTAAATAAGACATATAAAAAGGAAGCTCAGTGAGCTTCTTTTTTATATTATATAACGCAAACTTCAAATACCCCCATCGTATTCAATAAGATATCGGAAATAGCAATTTCCGTCCTCTCGCTTTATAATCAAAGCTTTATAAGTAGGAGAAATTTCATCATGCAATGAACAGGTAAAGTAAACACGGTAGGTATTCTGCGTTTCTTCAATTTTTTGTATATTATAGTCAATGCTGTTTTCTTGCGGCTGCGCAACTGTAATATACGCGTTCACCTTTTCCAAATATACAAAAAGTGTGCTGGTAATATTTTTAATTTTCTGTTTTCCGCCAAAATACGTATAAACAAAATTTTCAAAATCATCAGCAGGGATAATTGCAGAAATCTGCATTTGCGGATAGGTTTCTTTTACCTGATCCATTAAGGCAATATTTCCAGTATACTTTGCATATTCACGATTAAGCATATAATTCAGCACAGCATCCCGACAGGTTTTCATGGCTTCATTTGCCCCATCAAACGGAGCTATTCGCGGGGTGTCCACTGTGAGAACCTCCAGCATATTGATTAGTTCTTCCGCCTTTTCGCTGTCACCATCGTATGTCTCCACAACTTCTTCGCCTTCATAATCATGGGTATCAAATCCAAGTGTTGACAAAAAATCGCGGGCGCCACAACCATATAATGTTAATAGAAAAAAGGGAATCATCAATATAGCACCGATTCTTTTGTTCATCACCATTCTCCGCTGATTTATAAAATACTGTAATTCTTATTGTATCATGTAATGAAGATCATTGCAACCATTTCTAATTTTTTATAGAAAAAACGCCTGGGATAATCCCAGGCGTTTTCATCAAGCTAACGAATTATTTATCAGAAACTTTTCTCTTTCTGATAATAACCACAGCTGCGCATCCAACAAGTGCAATTGCAGCAACAATTACTACATAAACCATATTGTCACCAGTTTTAGGAGGATTTTTCACTCCGTTGTTACTGGAAGCAGTTGTAGTAGAATCTGCGGGAGTTTTTGTTGTGTCAGCGGGAGCTTCTGTTGTATCAGCAGGAGCTTCTGTTGTATCACCGGGAACAGGAACAATGTACTTGTAGCTATCCTTCGCAAACAGCATCAGATCTTCAGCAGCAATTGTATCAGATGCAGGCTTGATCACAATCTCAAAGAACACATCTCCGGCATTCATAGCTTTAACCTGTGTAAAGTCTGTAATTGTGATAATATATTTACCGTTATCCAAATCTTCTACTGTATAAGTGCCATCATTCAAGCCAAGAACAGAATCCAATGTTCCTGCAACAGAATCCATACCAATCTCAAAGGACAAAGAAATTGCCTGCTTATAGTTATCTGTTACATATATGGGGAGTCGGAAGAATCCGTCTTCGTCCTTGTATAATACTTCGGATACATTCATATTACCAGTTGCAGGAATTCTCTCTTCGGAAATGATTTCACCGCAAACTGTGCACTTAATTGTCTTGGAACCGTTTTCTGTTTCAGTCGGTTCAACAATTTCCGGCTCGCCGGGGGTATGGATACCGGTTGCAGGATGTTCAGTATCTTCTACATTGCTGATTTCTGTACCGCATACTGTACATGTAGTAATAATTCTACCAGCATCTACACAGGTAGGAGCAATTACATCAACCTTCTCGGTATGAGGAATCATATCAATTTCTTCTGTTCTGAGCTTCTCATCGCATCTTTCGCAGAAGATATCCTGAGAACCTTTTTCTGTGCAGGTTGCAGCCTTTGTAACCACGGGAGCACCCTCCTGGTGACCCAGTGCAGGACGTTCTGCATCATCAACAGTGCTGATTACTGTCTGGCATACGGAACACTTGGTTACGATCTTGCCTGCTTCTGTACAGGTAGGAGCTACAGTTTCAGTTGTTTCAGTATGAGGAATCATAGCGATTTCTTCTGTTCTGAGCTTCTCGTCGCATCTCTCACAGGAAATATCCTGAGAACCTGTTTCTGTACAGGTCGCTTGCTTCGTAACAACAGGAGCACCCTCCTGGTGACCCAGTGCAGGATGTTCTGCATCATCAACAGTGCTGATTACTTCACCGCAAACAGAACACTTGGTTACGATCTTACCTGCTTCTGTACAGGTAGGAGCTACAGTTTCAGCTTCAGCGGGTGTGTGATCAATCATAGGAATTACTTCCTCAACAGTCTGACCGCAATCCGGGCAAACGCCGCTTCTCAGACCGGTTTCGGAACAGGTTGCTTCTTTAACAGTTTCAAGAACTACATTGGCATGTTCACAAATTGCAGTTGCAATGTGACCGGTGCCATTAGCAGTCTTATCGCCAACAGGAACGATCGGATGCAGACCATTATCGCCTACAGTGTTCATATCAATTGCTGTGAAGTCAGTGTCGCCCCAGCATACATCAACAGAGTAGCTATCGCCCTGCTGCATATTTTCAGGCAGTTCGAAGGTCAAACGAGCAACAACGCCATCGTTGTTTCTGTTCTCCTCAACAGAAGGAACGCACAGAATATATCCAACAAGCTTTCCTTCTCTGGAAATATTTTTGCTTTCCAAAGCTCTAAGGATACCGTCAGGACCATGTTCTGCAGGAGGAACGATCGCAATGTCGCTGCTGACTGTCATTTCGTCTTTAGCGCCCTCGTTTGTAAAGATACCGTTAACAGGAGTAAAGCTCTTCAGCGTCAGTGCGTCATCATAAGCAACAAATATGCGAATAACATAAACGCCGGGATTATTTACCAGACGAACATCAACAGTTGCTTCTCTTGCATTCAGATCCACTTCGGCATCTGTCGCAAAAACAGTGAAGTCCTTATAAATTTCTTTGTAAGGATCAGGAGTGAAGGTCAATGTACCTTCCTGCTTTCCAGCAAAAGCGATTTCTTCACCTGCTGCATTTTTTGCAGATTTAATTTTAACACCGTATGTAAAGGTGTTTCCTGCAGAATGGTCACCCTTAAGATCAAAAGTCAAGTTCAAGAAAGTACCATTTGCAGTTTCGTCACCATCTTCACTATAAAGAAGAACTTCACTTACCTGATAAATAGTATCGCCGAATTCATCAACCGGGAAGTAACTTCTAAGTTGAGGATGATTAGAAGGTCGAACCGCAGCTACGCTGTTAAACGAGCTGTTAAGAACAGTACCATATTCAGATTTTGCAATAGACATTTCAGAATCAAGGTAATACACCAAAACTGACATTTCTGAAATACCAGGGTTGTCTGCAATGCCAATGGAAACATCAACACTGTTTGTAGTCTCTTCGTACTCAGCATTAGTTTCAATCACAAAGGACGGAAGGTCCGCTGCGGAAGAATACAATGCCGGACTGATGCAAGTTACAAGCAATGCTGCCATCAAAACGATAGAAAACAGCTTTTTCATGTGCGTTTTTGCACCTCCATATCATAATTCTATGGGTTCATTATATACTGATTTGCGTGCAATGTCAAGTAATATTTACAAAAAAGGCACAAATATATTTGCATGAATTGGTGCAATTTTAATGATTATGCAAATTCAACCTGCAGTGCAGCCGATTGACAATTTCAATTTCCTTACCATTATGTATATATACTCTGGGAACACGCATCCCAATGCCGCTCACAAGCTCATAACTGAAGGAGCCAGCAGCGTCTCCAAGCTGTGCAGCTGTGATACACTGCCCGCCGTCACATCCCAGCAAAATGACCGGATCGCCGACGGATACGGCGTCCAGCTCCGATACGTCCACCATCATCTGATCCATACATACCCTGCCCAATATCGGACAGCGTTTTCCGCCAACCAGTACATATCCTTTGTTAGACAAGCTTCTGGGATATCCGTCTGCATATCCCACAGGCACCGTAGCCAGACGAACCGGTTGATCCGCCACATAGATATGCCCGTAGCTGACACCGTCACCCGCTTCTATGGTTTTGATATGGGAAATATGAGAAACCAGTTCCATTGCAGGATACAATGGATAGGAAAGATCCATTTCATCGGAAGGATAAATTCCGTACAGCATGATACCCATACGTACCATATCATAATATTTATCCAACTCCATCGTGCCTGCGCTGTTGTTCAGATGCTTTATGGGAATTTCTACGCCGAGGGAATCCAGCATTTCAATCATACGGTCAAATTTTTCACGTTGTACAAGTGCCTGTGTTTTATCTTTTGCATCTGCAGAATAGAAATGGCTGAACATGCCGGTAATCCGCACACCGGGCAGCAGTGAAATTTTTTGAATTTCCTTTGCCGCTTCCTGCGTAACAGGATATCCGATTCTGCACATTCCCGTGTCAATTTTTATATGAATGTCTGCTGTTTTTCCTTCCGACAAAGCCATATCCGACAGTTGTTTTGCATCTTCATACCGAAAAATTGCAGTTGTAATATTCTTCTGTACAAGGATCGGATATTCTTCCGGGTGAACATATCCTAAAATAAGGATCGGCTTTCTGCATCCATGAGCACGCAGTTCCGCTGCTTCGTCCGCAGTTGCAACACCGAACCAATCCGCTTTATCATCCAAAAATCTTGCAAGGACTGCCGCGCCGTGTCCGTATGCATCTGCTTTGATAACCGCCATAATTTTGGTATCTTCCGGGATGCGGGCGCGCACGCCTGCCACATTTTTTTCAGCTTCCTTCTCCGCTGGTAAGG
>BLMO01000126.1 GCA_011957885.1 Clostridiales bacterium | reverse complement strand
GCTGTACCGCATCACCTTTCTGTATGACATTACACAGCAAACTGCTGCCGAGACGGCGCTGCGTGGAAAAGAATGTGCCGTTGGATACGTAGTAGTGGACAATCTGGACGAGTTGCTTAACTACGAACAGGAGGATTACAGAAACGCCTCCGGCAAAACAGAACAGCTGCTGCGCAGCTGGGCAACATCCGCCGGCGGGGTTTTGAAAGAATATCAGCAAGATCGCTACATTTTCCTTTTTGAAAAATCCCACCTGCAGACCTTTATGGATTCCGGTTTTTCTATTTTAGATGATATCCGGGATATCCGCATTGGAGAATCCAGCATTTCCGTCACCGTATCCATGGGCGTCTGCGCCTCTGGAAATACACTGGCAGAAAAGGAAAAAAGCGCCCAGGCAGCGTTGGATACCGCATTGCAGCGCGGCGGAGACCAGGCGGTGGTTCGCGGAGACAGCGGACTGGATATTTACGGCGGCAAAACCAAAATCCCTCAAAAGCGAACAAAGGTTCGTGCCCGGGTTATTGCAAACGAGCTGATCTCCCGTATTTCCATTGCATCCAATGTGCTCATCATGGCGCACAAATATGCAGACTTTGATGCGTTCGGTGCATCTGTGGGGCTTGCCCGCATTGCCCTGTTCTGCGGCGTACCGGTTAACATTGTCACCGATCCGGATGATACCAATCTGGACCGCTGCCGCGCATGGCTTGCAGACGAGTCGGAATACAGCAGTATGTTTGTAAATTCCCAGGAAGCATTGGATTTTGTCAAGTCCGATACACTGCTGATTATCACAGATGTAAACAATCCGGCGCAGTTTGAAGCCCCTGTTCTGGCAGAACACTGCAAAAACATTGTAATCATCGACCACCATAGAAAAACGGTAGATTTCGACCGTCCGCTGCTGATCACCTATATCGAACCCTCAGCGGCTGCGGCCAGCGAACTGGTTGCAGAAATGCTGGAGCAGATTCTGCCGGGCGAAATGCTGTTGGCGCATGAAGCAGACCTGATGCTGGCAGGCATTCTGTTGGATA
>BLMO01000125.1 GCA_011957885.1 Clostridiales bacterium | reverse complement strand
GCAGCTGACTGAGGGATTGTTTCTACTATCATTTAGCATTATCTTCAAATCGGCAGTACCACTCAGACAATCCCTCCGGCAAGGCTTACGCCGCGCCACCTCCCTTTGCATAAGGGAGGCTTTAGGTCGGTAGAAATACGCCGCGTCACCTCCCTTTGCTGGGGGCTTTTTCTTTAATAATTCTCATCCGTTTCAATAGTCGTAAATTTCGTATACTGTCCCAGCCAGCCCATTTCCACTTTACCGGTGGAGCCATGGCGGTTTTTTGCGACAATAACCTCCGCAGTGTTTTGCGGATTTTCCTTATCTTTGTAATACTCTTCCCGATACAGAAACATAACAATATCTGCGTCCTGCTCGATTGCACCGGAGTCACGCAGGTCGGACAGCATCGGACGTTTGTCCGTTCTGGATTCCGGACCACGGGACAACTGTGCACAGCAGATGACGGGAATTTGAAATTCCTTTGCCATCAGTTTTAGATTTCGGGATATTTCAGACACTTCCTGCACACGGTTGTCGTTCCGATGTTCTGACTGCATCAGTCCCAGATAGTCGATGACTACCAGTCCCAGATTTTTTACCCGGCGCAGCTTTGCCATCATTCCGGTTACTGTCATACCGGTGGTGTCGTCAATCAGAATTTGGCAATCTGACAAAATGGAAGACGCGTGAGCAAGCTTTTGCCAGTCCTCATCGGTAAGCTCCCCGGAACGGAGATGATAGCTGTCTACCAGTGCTTCGCTGGATAAAAGTCTTGTAACAAGCTGTTCTGCGGACATCTCCAGAGAAAATACACAAACGGCTTTCCCAGAACGGCGTGCTGCGGATACAGCCACATTCATGGCAAAAGAGGTTTTTCCCATACCGGGACGGGCACCGACCAGCACAAGGTCAGATTTTGCCATTCCTACGAGAACTCTGTCCAGACCGGAAAATCCGGTTTTCATTCCTTGGGTTTCTTCTTTATTGGTAACCAGCTGCTGCAAATGATTGTATACCTGCAAAAGGGCGTCTTTGATGTGCACAAAATTTTTGTTATCCTTTTGTTCGGCAATGGCGTAGATTTTGCTTTCCGCCATTTCAACCAGCCGTTCCACTTCTTCTTCCTCGGTGTAAGCGGCTTCCGTCACTTCTTCGCATGCGCCAATCAGTGCACGCAGTGTGCTTTTGCTGCGTACGATTTCGGCATAGTCCTTTACATTGGCGGCAGTGGGCACTGTTTCTGCGATTAGGCGGAGATATTCCTTGCCGCCGGCAGTATCGTAAATACCTTCCTTTACCAGCTCATCAATCAGCGTGACTACGTCAATGTTTTTGCTTTTTAAATACATGCCCTGCATCGCAGTGTAAATGCTTTGATGCTCTTCCAGATAAAAATCGCTGCTGGAAATGATAGATGTGAGCGTGTCCAGACATGCGGGATCAATCAGAATAGATCCCAGAACAGACTGCTCCGCTTCCAGCGAAAAGGGCATTTTGCGGTCCAATTGTACGTTCACAGCAGTCCCCTCAGTCGCAGACTACAAGATTGAGCTTGCCCTGAATTTCCGGGTAAAGCTTCACGGTGAGCGTATAGGATCCGTATGCCTTGATTGCACCGTCCGTTACGATTTTCCGCTTGTCGATTTGAATGCCGGACTGCTCCTGCAGCGCCTGCGCAATATCAGCGGTCGTGATGCTGCCGTATAAGCGACCGTCTGCACCGGCTGTCGCTTTGATTTTAACAACGGTACCTTCCAGCTTTTCTGCCAGATCTCTTGCAGCAGCTTTGTCCTGCTCAATTTTATATTCCTTGGCTTCTTCCTTGCTTTTTGCATCTGCCAATGCTTTTGCATCTGCTTCTACTGCCAGTTTTTTGGGAAACAGAAAATTGCGGGCGTATCCATCAGATACGTTTACGATCTGATCTTTCTTGCCTTTTCCTTTTACGTCTGCGAGTAATAATACTTTCATGAATTTATCCAACCTTTCCTTATATGGGTTATTGATTTATTGTTTGTCTGCGTTCTTTTTCCGCAGCTGAATCGTTAAGATGCCAATCCAGCGCTTCTTTCAGAAGGGCGGTTGCCTCGGCTACCGACACACCT
>BLMO01000124.1 GCA_011957885.1 Clostridiales bacterium | reverse complement strand
ATCGGTGAACCCGGACTGATGAACGCACTGTATGAAGCCGGATTCAGCATGAACGACTACAATCCCGACTATGTCGTATTTGGTGAAACTCGATCCATCAGCTATGAAAAAATCGAACATGCAGTAAAGCTCGTCCAAAACGGTGCAAAGCTGGTAGGCACTAATTCTGACCTTACGGGACCAACCGACGCCGGACGGATCATGCCTGCCTGTCGGGCGCTGATCTCACCTATCACGCTTACAACAGGTGTGAAAGCATATTATATCGGCAAGCCCAATCCGTTGATTATGCGGCACGCACTCAAACATCTGAATGTGCACAGAGAAAACGCTGCAATCGTTGGCGACCGGATGGATACGGATATTGTAGCCGGCATCGAGAGCGAACTGGACACGGTACTGGTGCTATCCGGTGTAACAGATTTGAAAACTATGAAGCTCTTCCCGTACCGTCCTGCTTATATCATGCACGGTGTTGGCGATATTCCTAAAGATGAAATTGAGCAAATCGGTTGACAGAATCCGCCAATCTGTATTTCAAAGCACCGCGCCGCCGGTGCTTTTTGCTTACATGAATACTATGCGGATCCATAAGATTCTATACATAGTTTTTGTGCAAATACAACAACTACAATTCCTTTTTCCATAATTTGATAGGAAATGTTGTGTTCATTCATACGGAGTTCATTTTATTTTTGTATAATATATTTAAGATAAATATAGAAAGGGTCCACATTATGAACACAAATCCTTACTCGGTCATCACACCGTACCTCACAGAATTATCTGAAAAAAGCTGTGCCGCGAACGGGATCAAGCCGGAGATGTATACGGAATTTAACGTTAAACGCGGGCTCAGAGATCTCCAGGGCAAGGGTGTGCTCACTGGATTGACAGAAATTTCAGAAGTTGTTTCCAGCAAAATTGTTGACGGCGAAAGCGTCCCTGTTCCGGGCGAATTATGCTACAGAGGCATAAACGTCAAAGACTTCGTTGCAGGATTTCAGGAAGAAAATCGCTTTGGCTATGAAGAATGCGTATATTTGCTTCTGTTCGGATCCCTTCCCACAAAAGAGGAACTGGATACGTTCAGCGCCCAACTGGCAGCCTATCGCAGCCTGCCTACCAGCTTTGTCCGGGATATCATTCTGAAGGCCCCCAGCCGGGACATGATGAACACGCTGGCGCGCAGCGTACTTACACTGTATGCATACGACGATAATGCAGACGATATATCGCTGCCCAATGTTCTGCGTCAGTGTCTGCAGCTGATTGCTTTGTTCCCTATGCTTTCCGTATATGGATATCAGTCCTATTCCCATTATCATGACAACCAAAGTCTGTTTATCCATGCGCCAAAGGAGGAACTGTCCGCCGCGGAAAATCTGCTGCACATTCTCCGTCCGGACGGGAACTTTACAGAAATTGAAGCACGCACGCTGGATCTTGCTATGGTGCTCCATGCAGAGCACGGCGGCGGCAACAATTCCACTTTCACAACGCATGTAGTAACCTCATCCGGCACAGATACTTATTCCGCCGTAGCCGCTTCCCTTGGTTCCCTAAAGGGCCCCCGTCATGGCGGAGCCAACATAAAAGTTGTGCATATGTTCGATGATATGAAACAGAACATCCCCGACAGAAGCGACGCTTCTATTCGGGACTATCTATACAAAGTGCTGCGCAAGGAAGCCTTTGATAAAAGCGGTTTGATATATGGAATCGGACATGCAGTCTATTCCCTGTCCGACCCGCGCGCTGATATTCTCAAAGTATTTGCAAAAAAGCTGTCTTTTGAAAAAGGAATGGAAGAGGAATACGATCTGTACAAACGCACCGCCCGTAATGCATCGGAACTGATTATGGAAACCAGAAAGATTTATAAAGGTGTCAGTCCCAATGTAGATTTCTACAGCGGCATGATCTATCGCATGCTTGGGCTTCCCGAAGAGTTGTATACACCCATCTTTGCAGTGTCCCGTATTGCAGGATGGAGCGCACACCGACTGGAAGAATTGCAGAACGCCGGTAAAATCATTCGCCCCGCATACAAGTGCGTTCGTGAACGTCAAGCTTATATTCCCCTGTCAGAACGTAAATAAGAGGAAACACTCATGAATAAAACGCCTTTTCCCAGAACCCAGGTAGGCGGCATCTCCGTATCCCGGTTTATTATCGGTTCCAACTGGATGGCAGGCTATAGCCACCGCAGCGACGCCGCCGATCAAATGATCAAGGAACGGCACTGCGCACCACAAACAATGTATCCCATGTTTGACACATTTATGGAACATGGAATTGACACTGTTATGGCGCCTTTCGGCATGCTTCCCCATATATACCGTTCCGTTATGGATACCAGCGCGCGGTGGGGCAAAGAGATGATTCTGGTGGACACTCCGGTAATCAATGTTGACGATTCAGCCGCAGGACGCCGGGAAGCACAGCAAACCATTCAGGAATGCGCAGCGCGCGGTGCCAAAATATGCCTGATCCATCATTATTCCGCTGAACAGCTTGTTGACAAAAACAAGCGCTGCCTGCATCGTCTGGACGACTATACCAAAATGATCCGGGATGCCGGAATGGTGCCCGGACTGTCTGCCCATATGCCGGAACTGGTCGTATACAGCGATGAAAACGGATATGATGTGGAAACATATATTCAGATATATAACTGTATGGGATTTCTCATGCAAGTCGAAATTGAATCGGTCAACGCAATTATCCGCAACGCAAAAAAGCCGGTTATGGTCATTAAAGCAATGGCTGCGGGGAGAACCACGCCCTTTGTAGGGCTGAATTTCGCATGGGCAACAATCCGTGACTGCGATATGATCACGGTAGGCTGTTTTAATGAACGGGAAGCAGCGGAAGATATCGAAATCTCCATGGCTGCTTTGGAACGACGCAGTGTAAACCTTGCAAAAAGAAGCAGCCCAGCAAAAAATCAAACTGTTTTAGCCGGAAATACTTCACGAGCTGCAAAATCCCCTGGAAAGGAATAACACCCCTGGATTTTCTGCATACTATATACTATTGACACAAAAATTGCCGGGAGTATCCGTTACGGCCCCGCTACAGGAGGCAATCATGGTATTAAATCAAAAAGGAACCGCCGTTTCCTATCGCTGTCCCGAATGCGGGACGTGGGTAACCAGCATTGTTGGGGTATTTTCCCTTACTGCCGATATGCTGCGGCTGAAATGTCCCTGCAAAGGCAGCGAAATGACGCTACTTTATGCAAAAGATAAAAAAATCCGCCTGACGGTTCCCTGTTTCCTTTGCCCGCAGCCCCATAGCTTTACAGTTTCTTCTCAGCTTTTCTTTGATAAAGATTTGTTCGCACTCCCCTGTGCCTATTCCGGAATTGACATTTGCTTTCTCGGGAAGGAACAAGCGGTCAGCGAAGCAATTAAACAATCCGATAACGAACTGATGGAACTGTTAGGTGAGTCTGGATATGACGGGTTTGCCGCTGTAAGAGAAAAGCAGAATACAGAAATTTTTTCTGATCTGCAAATATTGGATATTATCAATTTTGTTGTGCGGGATTTACAGGAGGCAGGCGAAATATCCTGTAAATGCGAGAGTGGCAAAAGTGATTACTCTGTAGAGGTCACCGGCGACGGTGTAAAAGTACAATGCAAGGAATGCGGTGCCTGTGCAATCATTCCGGTCACAAGTACCTTGTCTGCCAATGCATTTCTACACTGCGAACATTTGGATTTAATGTAAAAAATCCTTCCGGGATCATCCCGGAAGGATTTTACATAGCAAAGAAAGGGCAAACATATATGAAAATTATGATTGCATCAGACATCCACGGATCAGCATCATGGTGCCGCAAGCTGCTGCAGGCATGGAAAGCGGAGAACGCTGTAAAGCTGCTGCTTCTGGGGGATATTCTATATCACGGACCGCGAAACGATTTACCAGACACATATAACCCCAAGGAAGTGATTGCCATGCTCAATCCACTGCGGGACGATCTGCTTTGTGTGCGCGGGAACTGCGATACGGAAGTAGATCAGATGGTATTGGACTTCTCCATTTTAGCAGATTATGCCATCCTATTTGCAGGCGAAAGGACGATCTATGCTACTCACGGACATATATACAACCCGGACAATCCTCCACCCCTTCCCAACGGTTCAATTCTATTGAACGGTCATACCCATGTGCCCGCCTGCACTGAGATGGAAAACTTTATATACATCAATCCCGGTTCCGTCTCCATTCCCAAAGAAAATAGCCCCCATTCCTATATGATATGGGATGAAAATTGTTTTAGCTGGAAAGACCTGTCCACAGGCGATTCTTATATGGAAAAGGTAGTATAAATCAGCTGGCATACATAAACTTGATCATCGGAAGGATTGTTCCACTATCATTTTGTAGGATTTGCATATCAAGGGAATGCTAAAACAATCCCTCCGTCACGGCAAAGCCGCGACACCTCCCTTTACACAAGGGAGGCTTTTTTTATTTATTGGGCTTATGCGACCACTCCATTTACACTTTATAATATTTGTGCTATGCGGCATTCTCTTTTCCAAGAGAGTACCTATAATATTTGTGCTATGCGTGAGTTTCCTTTGCACACGGGAGCCTTTTTTTCTAAATCTAAGCCCCCCTGTGCAAAGGGGGGCTCACCGTAGGTGAGACGGGGGGATTGTTTTACCAATACTTCAATTTACTGTCAATACAAAAAATGCAAGGTTTCCCTTGCATTTATTTTTGTGCTTCTGCAGCACCCATATCGTTGATCGCTTCAGCCAGCGCCGCCATACGCCGCTCCACCTTTTTCATATCTTCTTCGTATACGGTACCCTTTAGATATTCCTCTTCTACCTTATCCATTTGGCTTAAAATATCAATCCATTTGCTCCGAATCGCACTCCACCGAACAAATCTGGATAAAGACCGGCATACAATTCCTCCGACAATAAACCAGGTGAGCGTAACAAGCACCGCATATAAAACAACCAAAAGAACAAGCAAATAAAGTCTTTCGTTATCATATGCCGCCATCATAAAAGAACACATTGCTGCAAACAGCAGAACCGCTGCAATACAGGTTATAAGCAAAACACGCCGATGCTTTTTTGAAAAACTGTCAATGTGATCCTGCGCATCGCTGCGCATTTCATGAAAGAGAATATCCTGTGTTTTTTCTTCTTCACTTTTGGGCTGATACAAATGCCTCACACTCCCTTCATTTCAATAAGCGCTGCGCCAATGTGACAAACTGCTCTGCTGAAAGTTTTTCTCCCCGAATATCCACGCGCAGTCCCATATCTTCCAAAGCAGCTGCAACGTTCTCTCTTGCATACACGGATGAAAGTGCATTGCACAGCGTCTTCCGCCGTTGTGCAAAACCAAGGGAAATCAACTCTTTAGCGCAGACAATTAAACTATCCAACGCCGCATCGTCCGCCGGCAGTCCAGAAAGTGCATCCCGTATTCCATTAGGATATAAACGCACCTGCACCACGGATGATGCTACCTTGGGCTGGGGCAAAAAGTTTCCGGCTGAAACATTGAAAAGCTTTTCCGCAGTCCCTGCAAGGCGCACTGCCGCAGTGATCGCACCGTACGCGGCAGATCCTGCCGGTGCGCAAAGCCGATCCGCAACCTCTGTCTGCACCAAGACCGTGACAGACTGAATCTGAGGCGGCACGGAAGGCTTCTGCGCCTCCAGTAATTTCATAAGAATCGGTGTAGTAATATAGTATGGCAGATTTGCGCACACATGAACCGGATGTTCTCCAAATTGTTCCCGCAAAAATGTGGGCACATCCAACTTCATAAAATCCTGATTGAAAACACGCACGTTTTCGCAATCTGCCAAAGTTTCCCCAAGCAGCGGAATCAGCCCACGGTCAATTTCCACAGCGGCAACCTGATCATAAAGCCGCGCCAGTTCTCTGGTCATTGTTCCAAGCCCCGGTCCGATTTCCAGAGCACAAAGCGGATGCCCGTAGCTATCATTCCAAGCTTCATGCGGGACGGAAGATTCCGCAATCTCTTCCGGAATGCGGGCATTGATCAAAAAATTTTGCCCGAACCCTTTTTGCGGAGCAAGCTGATACTTTGCAAGAAGCTCCTTTACCACAGTCGGGCTGCAAAGATTTTTATTCCACTCTTTCATTATGCTGCTCAAAGAACCCGCACCTGATATCCGGTTTCGAACACCGCACCCGGCTGCAATGCTTTCACATATTTCTTATCTGAAAAATTCGGCGTCTCATCCAACCCGCCGGGAAGTCCGTTCCACGGTTCCAGACAAATAAAGGGTGCCTCCATTTTTATGGGAGTCCAAAAACCGATCGCGTCAAAGGATGCAAAATCAAACTGTATACCATGTCCGGTACTGCGGTTGATGAGTTTCAAACTTTTCTCCGGCAGATTTTCCACAATAATTGCGTCATCGTCATAATCGCTGTACCGAAGGGGCAATGTGTTGTTCTGAATCAAATCCAACGCAGGAGACAACGGATCCATATAACCGCTTCCCGGTTCTGTTATATGCGCCACAGCGCCGGCAGCATCTGCAAAGCAGATACTGTAATCCGAAAAGCATTCCCCTTCCCGCAGCGGGCAATTAAATCCCGGGTGTCCACCGATACAGAACAGCATCTCTTTTGTGTCCGTATTGGTTACACGGTAAGTCGTAGAAAATCCGTCTTCCGTCACTTTATGAATGATTTCCAGTGTGAAATCATAGGGATACGCCTTTTTGCTGTCCTCGCTTTGCTGCAATGTAAATACTACTGTATCCGGTGCAACCTTTGCAGGAGTATATTCCACTTTGCGCGCAACGCCATGCTTGGGCATGGGATAGGAAACACCGTCCAAAATGACGCGATCCTCTTTTGCTCTGCACACAATCGGAAACAAGCAAGGCGCTTGACCGCTCCAATATTTTGCATCTCCCTGCCAAACATATTCGATTCCGTCATGCCGAAAGGAAGTAAGCTCTCCGCCTTTTGTATTGCATACGGCAACCGCGCCGCCTTTTTCTATTGTAAAGGTCATATTTATACTCTCTCCATCTTAGAATGCAAGCTTTTCTGCCAGATATGCTTTCAAATCTGCAATTGCAACCCGCTCCTGCTCCATTGAATCCCTGTCACGCACCGTTACGCAGCCATCTGTTTCTGATTCGAAATCATATGTAATGCAGAAAGGTGTGCCGATCTCATCCTGCCTGCGATACCGTTTCCCGATTGATCCGGTTTCATCAAATTCCACACGAAATTCCTTTGCAAGTTCTGTGTAAACCTCTTCCGCTTTCTCAGTCAGCTTCTTAGATAGAGGAAGAACAGCAGCTTTAATCGGTGCAAGCGCAGGATGCAGGTGCAGAACCACACGGGTATCATTTTTCTCTGCATCCACCACTTCTTCGTCATAAGCGTCAATCAGAAAAGCAAGCGCCACTCGGTCTGCTCCGAGAGAAGGTTCAATAACGTACGGAATATATTTTTCCCCGGATTCCGGATCAAAATATTCCATAGACTCGCCGGATTCGTTTTGGTGCGCCTTCAGGTCAAAATCTGTCCGGTCTGCAATTCCCCAAAGCTCACCCCATCCAAAGGGGAACAAATATTCAAAGTCTGTTGTAGCATTAGAATAATGGCTGAGTTCTGCCTGCTCGTGATCCCGCAGCCGCAGATTTTCATCGGTCAAACCAAGAGACAGCAAAAACTGATGGCAATAGTCCTTCCAGAATGCAAACCACTGCAAATCTTCGCCGGGCTTACAGAAAAATTCCAGTTCCATCTGTTCAAATTCTCTGGTACGGAAAGTAAAGTTGCCAGGTGTTATTTCATTCCGGAAGCTTTTGCCAACCTGACAGATCCCGAAAGGCATCTTTTTTCTGGCGGTGCGCTGCACATTTTTAAAGTTTACGAAAATTCCCTGTGCCGTTTCCGGGCGCAGATATAACTCCGTTGAGGAATCCTCTGTAACACCCTGAAAGGTTTTAAACATCATATTGAACTTACGAATATCGGTAAACTCACACTTGCCGCAGCCGGGACACGTAATTCCCTTGTCACGGATATAAGCGGTCATTTCTTCATTGGAAAGCGCATCCGCCACCATTTCGATTCCCTGCCCAGCATTCCAGTCATCGATCAGTTTATCAGCGCGATGACGCATCTTACAGGCTTTGCAGTCAATCAGCGGATCATTGAAGTTCACCACATGACCGGAAGCAACCCATGTTCTGGGGTTCATAAGAATCGCAGCGTCTAAGCCTACATTGTACTTACATTCCTGCACAAACTTCTTCCACCAGGCTTTTTTTACGTTGTTTTTGTATTCCACACCCAGCGGACCGTAATCCCATGCATTTGCCAATCCACCGTAAATTTCAGAGCCTGCGTAAACAAAGCCTCTGTTTTTACAAAGCGCTACAATTTTATCCATTGTCTTTTCGCTGTTTTTCATCCGTGCCATGAGGTTATTTTCCTTTCGTTTTTACGAATATAAATTTATCTGTATTTATAAAAATACTGCACTGCTTCTTCCAAGTCCGGATTATAATATGCTCCTTGGGATCCTTTGGCAGGAACAAACCGTCCCGGATACACCAGAGTCTGTACTTCCAACCATGAATATGCCTGAATCACTTCCGCCGCATCTTTCACCACAGTTTGATCCAAATTTGTTTCCCGGAACTTATTTTTTAGTCCTTCATAATAAGTAATCAAACCGCTTTGGGACGCCTTTGACAGATTTTTCAACACACCTTGAGCAAAGCTCTGGAAAATTGTCATCTCATCCGTAACGCCATCTGACAAATCACTGTACAACAATGCAGCTTCCAGTTTAGCCGACAGTTTCGCAAGATCTGATTTTTCCAATTCCAATTTATACTGCGGCGCATCCTCGCTTACGTCTTCTCCATCCTCTGTGGACGCTTCCGGAGGTTTCAACACATATAAAGGACCGTTTGCATAAATATCCACAGGAATTTTACAATCCACTCCTCCAATAACATTGGCAAGCGATGCGAGATCCGTGCAGTTTAAAACAGTATAATAATCGATTGCCATCCCAGTGAGACCTTCTACTTTGGCTTTCAAAAATTCAATTCCATAGTAGGAATAAATCTCACTTAAATTAAAATCACCCGAGCCAGTCTCCACTCTGGTAATCGGAGGAATCGCCATTACGGTATATTCTCTTTTTTCTACATTGGCATGAACAAGCGCAATTCCCGCTGTACCGACAAACCGATAGTCCTTACCCAAAATGCCAAACGTATCTTCTTCCTTCAAATCTTTGATATCATCTGCATCCGGATAATAATTGTCAAATATAGAAGGGCGTTCGTCTGTTACCACCATAAGCCAAGTGAAAGATTTTCCGTTAAGTTCTCGTGTAAATCGTTCATCCTGCTCCTGATCTGACGGCGCTGTTGTCTCTGCATTCAGCAAATCATCCAGATTTTTGGTTCCGGATCCGGTAAATACATCGCAGACCGTATTTGCAACAAAACGTGACGCAAAAATCGCGACAATTCCCAGAATTACAAAAGAAACCGCAAGTGTAATTCCAAAATTTCTAAAATTGCGTATTTGTGTTCTGTTGCTCTTCTTAGAACGCTCCGGCGTTCCGTCTGGAGTACTCTCTTTTTTTATCATTTGTTTATCGTTCAATTTTGCACACTCACCTTTGAAATATCCATTATCAAAATCTCTGCCGACATCTCATCACTGTGGACTGTAAGCCTCATATTGGCAGCCACATACACTCTGTCTTCCAGCATGAACCCCTTATCTGTCATGATTCCCTGCGCCTTTGCCGTTCCTTTCACGTCCACCCGTCCACTGGAATTATAGCTTGCAACATATTCGCCGTTTTCATTTTCCAGAAACTCTCGGGTCGGTGTGAACACAGCATCTTTACTAAGCACCCCAAACAATGTCCCATCTTCCAGATAATAACGGCTTCCTTCACTGAAATGGTCGCTGTATTCACTGCGCACATCTGTCACCACATAAGATATTAGATACTCTCCCGATTCTCCTTTCATAAAGGAACCATCCGAACCGGCAATAATGCGTATTACGATTCCAGCTATACAAAGAAGTAAAAGCAGCCACAAAAACAAATCGGCAGCAGCAAATTGAACGAGTTTCCCGTTTTCTGTTTTCTTCTTCATTTACTGTTCCTTATCCCCATGCGGTTCCTGTGCACCTGGATCCTGTTTCTGATCCAATGCAGAACTGCCGTCTGTCGTTTTTGGCTCCGCCAGCTTTTTCTCACTGACATGCTCCGCCAAACCAGACAGGATTCTTGTACTGGGTTTGCGCAGACAAATAAAATTCAAAATCAATATGGCTACGGCAACCACTGCTATAATCATACTCTTCCATCCGCGCGATTCATGGAACATTGCGTCGGTATACGTGATAGCTACAAGACCCATAATTCCACTGATTGCATATAAAAGCCGAACGGCCTCTTTATGAGTAAAACCCATATCTACCAGCTTGTGATGCAAATGCCCGCGATCCGGATGAAAAGGACTTTGTCCGTGAATTAGCCGCCGTACAATTGCTACCAGCGTGTCAAACAACGGCAGCGCAAAAATGGAAAACGGAACCAAGAAGGACAGCACTGTATGCAGTTTAAATAATCCCTGTACAGAAATAATGGATAAGGTATACCCCAAAAACAGTGCCCCCGTATCACCCATAAATATGCTGGCAGGGTTTCTGTTATACGGCAAAAATCCGCCGCAGGCACCTACAAGAATTGCTGTAATAAGCGCCGAGGTCATATCCCCAGTAATCAGAACCACCGCCAAAATGGAAAGGGATGTAATTGCGCTGACACCGCATGCAAGACCGTCCAGTCCATCTATCAGGTTGATCGCATTGGAAAGTCCAACAATCCATAAGAGTGTGATCGGGATGGCAAAAACACCAAACTCTATCACTGCTCCAAATACTGTAATCTGATCAATTACAACACCGAAACACACCGCCACGCCTGCTGCACAAAGCTGCACAAGAAGCTTCAGCCAAGCCGACAGCCGGAGAATATCATCTAAAATTCCCAAGATCACCAAAATGGCTCCGCCTGTCCAAATGGCAAACAGCTCCGCTGAAAAGTCGCAGAAAACAACAGTGGATACGGTAAATCCAATAAAAATCCCCAGACCGCCGATACGCGGCGTAGGCTTTTTGTGCATTCTGCGGGAGTCGGTAGGAATATCCACCGCACCGATTCGGAATGCCAACAAACGCACTGGAGGCGTTACCGTATAAGAAATCAATGCCGCACAGACCACGGCTACAATCGCAAATATAATTGACGTTAGATTCATAAAAGCCAACCTTTCCATCCGCATATAGGAAGCCTGCCCGGCTTTCCTGCGTTATTCGAGCACATCCACACGAATGCATTCCGCTTCACAATACAGCTGCGGAAACTGCACTGCCCGCACTTCACCGGCGCGGATCACTTGTCCGTTAATTTCAAATCCCGCATCACTCTGCACAGCATCCGCCTCAACGGTAATATACAATGTACTGAAGCCTTCCATTTCGGTATAAACCGGATTCCCATCTTTGTCTGCTCCTTTAAAATGTGCAGGCGCCGTTGAAGTAGCAGTGACAACCCCAATATCATCCGATCCCTGAAAGGGATATACATAATCCTGTGCAGTTACCTTACTGCAAAATTCCGTTTGAATTTGTGGAACCTCCAGCACATACCGGATCCGCACCGCGTCCCGGTCTCCAGGGTGCAGTATGATACGGTATAGGGCAGCAGCCAACACAGCCAAAATCGCAAGAAAAATTACAAAATCAATGATATTGGGTTTTCGTTTTCGCCCCTGCGTCATGAAATCCCTCCCTGGTTATCTTTTTTTCGTTTCAGCGAAACAGACGCGTTTTCCGGTCCAAAGTCAAAAGTCACCGCCTGATCCGCCTTATTGATTTCACGGGTTGCACTTTTAACATAAGCCACGCTAATCCCGCACATCATCCAAAAAAGTCCCGCAGCCGCACCGTTCTGCCATACCGGTAAAGCAATTCCGCACAACAGCAGCGCTGCCACAGAGCATAACGGCGCACCGCCGCCCAGACGCATATCTGCAGGACTGCGTACTACGCCGAAGCGCAACAGCGCATCCATAACATGCTCTTCTTCAAAAGTTTTATTAAAGAACTGTAAACCTGTACCGATCAGCACAATTACAAAAACAGCCAAAACCAAAAGTCCGATCATCCCAAAGGTTTGGATATAATCAACGTAAAGGTCCGGCGCCGAAGCTGAGTCGAACGAAGCAGGGATCAGGCCGCTGCCCACAAAGAACCGGGAAATATCTAATTGCATTGCCGCAGTGAAAAACTCCCGAAGCCCCCGAACCAACATAGCAGCCTGTCCGGCAAAAAATGTGTATATAAGATTCCCGAAACTTCCGGTTAAATGGATCAGCGATACAAAAATTGCCAGAATTATATCCAAGATAAAAAACCCAACACGCTTCCGATATAAAATTAAAAGCAGCATTACGGAAATGCAAGAACACAGCACTTCCGGTCCGGTACTGCAAAAAATAAGCGCCGCTGTCATTGTGATCACACAAAACATGGAAGTATGCCTTGAAACACTGAGATTACTGCGCAAACACCCACTGACTGCAAGCGGAATCAGCGCCATAAACAAAATGGATGCAAGCCCTTCCCGAAAAACCGGCAGTTCCAATACAAACTGCATCAGAAATCCGGCATCACGCACAAAGCTTCCGACAAGATACCGCTGCAAAGCTGCTCCCGCAAGATACATTGCGGCAAGGACACCTCCGCCAATATACAGGGCAGTGATGATTCGATTGATTTTTCTAAAATCATACAGTATCAACGTAGCCAAAAAATAGGTACATATAAACAATGCATAAACACAAGTTTGTGAAAACTGCACACCGGAGGGATTCAATATCCCGCCGCCAATTACCGTAAGCAATACAAACGCTGCAAATATATCCCTGCGATAAAAGCAAAGACTGCGCTTTCCCCGAAGCAACTTTAAAAAATAGGAGGCAAGCGTAATAGCAAGCGTCCATAGCTGGCTTTTCTGTCCTGCAAAAAGAAGCAGCACAGACAACGCCATTATTCCGTTTTCAGGCAATGCAAAAATAATACCGATACCCACTGCCACTGCAAACCATGCAGCTATAGAAACAGGAGAAAACCACAAGGTCAGCGTCCCTGCCAGCACCCCCAGCACAAATGCAGCATTTACCCGACCGGAAAAAGCGTCATCATGCAAAGACTCCCGCCGTATGCCAAGGAAATCACAAAGCGTGCTGCCAAAGCGAGAATAAAGCAAGGCAGTCGATATATTACCGCGTGAAGCCAGCAACGGAACCGAGATCAGTGCAAAAAGCAAACCGCTGTATAAATTTTCTCCGGCAACCCACTTTTCACGAAAAATACTGATTAAAACAGCAACAACCGCTGCATAAACTCCAAAAGTTAAAAGGAAAGTGCCAATCACACGCAAGCGCAGCCTGAAAAAGAACTGCCGTATCCATCCAACCGCATTGATAAAAATGCTTTCATCAAATCTTCTGGAAGTGAAATTTCGAATTTTTGCGCCGACACCTGCAAAGCGAAAAAATCTGTCTGCCGCAAATGAACGCGGCTTATTATTCAGCTTGCTGCCGCTTCCCTCTCTCACAGACAGATCCCTCCTTTTATCCGACACGTTAGGTATATCACCCGCGATCTTTTCATAATAAAAGTACGTATGAATAATTTCCCACCATATCTTATGGAATATTATACTATGTTTAGCAAATAATTTCAAGGTTTATTTTTTCTGTGTGCAGCCCCGAATAATATTTGCACTGCGGTGCTCATATATATAAATGACACAGGACAGCAAAAAGTCTTTAAGCCTGCCCTGTTTATCACAGGTAAGCCATGAGTCGGAGGTGGAAATCATAAACAGTCTTTCAGGACCAACATTTGGAAGGAGACGGGAGTCGGGCAGCAGCATTTCAGTAGGGACTCCTGCCAAACAAGAAAAACAAAAAAACGATATGTCGGGCAGCCGACAAACCGTATATGTGAACCGCTATGGTCAAACAGATAGAGAAGCGAAAGAAAGCATCCAGACTTTCGGCTGTAATACGCTTACAAAAAAGAAAAAGGCTGGATTTTTCCGTCAGCTTCTGTCTAATTTTAACGACCCTATTATAAAAATACTCATCGGTGCACTACTTATTAACGCGATTGTCAGCATGGGCAGAATGAATATCCCGGAAACCCTCGGCATCGTTGCGGCAATTCTGATCGCAACACTGGTTTCCACTATATCCGAATACGGCTCATCCCTGGCATTTGAACGTCTTTCCGGAAAGGAAGACAACACACTCTGTATGATCCGCAGAGCAGGCGAAATCCGGGAAATCCGCATCTCTGATATTGCGGTGGGAGATATCGTTCTTCTGCGTGCAGGGATGACAATTCCCGCGGACGGTGTTCTGATCAATGGTGAAATCAGCTGTAATCAGGCAGCGATTACAGGAGAAAGTGCAGAACGGCGTAAAATCCCTGCACAAAGCACCTCTTTCGTCCCGGATCAGGAAAAGTGGGAGCCAACTTCCTCACATCAGCTGTTTCGCGGCAGCGGCGTTTTCAGTGGTGAAGGCGAAATGGCAGTGCTGCGCGTAGGAGACGCTACCTTCATCGGTGAAGTAGCCTCCAGCCTGCAGGATGACGGGCGCCCAAGTCCACTGAAGCATCGGCTCAGCGAGCTTGCCAAAAGTATCAGCTTTTTAGGATATGTGGGCGCTTTTATGATTGCATTTGCATATCTCTTCAACGCCTTTGTAATCGACAGCGGAATGAATCTTTCATTGATGATGGTTCGTCTGCAGGATCATGAATTTCTGCTGCATGAAATTATAAAGGCAATCACTGTCGCTGTTTCCGTTGTTGTCGTTGCAGTACCGGAAGGGCTTCCCATGATGATCACTGTGGTGCTTTCTTCCAATATGAAGCGAATGCTGAAAAACGGCGTACTGGTACGGAGGCTGGTGGGAATCGAAACCGCCGGCAGTCTGAACATACTGTTTACAGATAAAACCGGTACACTGACAACCGGAAAAATGACCGTATGCGGGATCCACGGGGGCGATTTTTCCTATACGAACTATGGTCAACTGCGCAGCTGTGAAAAATTGCGCACCGGGATCAGCGAATGCGTTGTCACTGCCTGTGCACCGGGAGGATCCGGAGCTACCGAAAAAGCAGTTCTTGCTGCGATTAAAGATCCGGTCCATGCAGCATGCGCGGCACGCCTACCTTTTGATTCTTCCAGAAAATACTCTGCTTCCCTGATTAAAACAAAAGAAAATACCCGTGCATATTTCTTAGGTGCTCCGGAGCGGCTTTTGGCTGGCTGCGTACGGTATATGGACAGCACCGGAAATGAATTGGCGCTGGATCCGGCAAAGGCGCAGGAAATTTCCGAAAAGCTGCAGTCGCTTGGGGAAGCATCCTGCCGAGTAGTTTGCTGCGCTGTAGGAAGCGAGGCAGACTTTCAATCTGCCAAATCAGGTGCACAGCCTGCAGCGCTTACATTTCTTTGTCTTCTTGCCATCCGGGATCCCATCCGCAGTGAGGTTCGCCGTGCCGTATCCGATGCACAGCACGCCGGAATTCACGTAATTATGGTAACCGGCGACAATCCTGCCACAGCAGGCGCTGTGGCGAAGGAAACCGGCATCCTCACTTCCAAATGCAGCCGTGTACTTCCCGCATCCGAGCTTGCAAAAATGAGCGATGAGACAGTCAAAAAAATTCTGCCGGAGGTTGCAGTGATTTCCCGTGCACTCCCCTCTGATAAAATTCGTCTTGTGCGCATTGCAAAAGACGCAGGACTGGTTGCAGGCATGACAGGCGACGGTATCAATGACGCACCTGCTCTGAAAGCTGCGGATGTGGGATTTGCCATGGGAAGCGGTACAGACATTGCAAAAGAATCCGGTGATATTGTAATCACAGACGACAGCTTTTCTTCTATCACCAAAGCAGTGCTATACGGCAGGACTATTTTTGAAAGCATCCGCAAATTTGTTGTTTTCCAGCTCATGATGAATTTGTGCGCCATGGGCGTTTCCCTGATCGGTCCATTTATGGGAATTGACAGTCCCGTTACAGTCATTCAGATGCTGTGGGTCAATATTATTATGGACACGTTAGGCGGTCTCGCATTTGCAGGAGAACCGGCGCTGCGCAGATACATGCTGCGTCCCAGTCTTCCCAGAGACGCCGGCATCTTAAACGGAGCCATGATCCATCAAATTTTATTTTCCGGATTATACAGCCTTGGGCTCTGCATTTTCTTTCTGAACAGCGACTGGCTCCGCAGCCGTCTGTCCGGTAGCAGTGAAACATACTATTTGACCGTATTTTTTGCTATGTTTATATTTTGCGGCGTGTTTAATTCCTTTAATGCAAGAACGCCTCAGCGAAATCTGCTGGCGCATATTTCCGCAAACAAGCCGTTCATTCTTATTATGACTGCGGTTGCAGTGATTCAGCTGATGATTATTTATTTCGGCGGTGAAATATTCCGCTGCGTTCCCCTTCGTCCTCACGATTTAATTTTTGCCGCTTTGCTTGCAGCCACTGTTATTCCAGCAGACTTAATACGCAAGTCGCTGTTCCAAAAGCGCAAAAAGAAAAATGCTGTTTAAAATGTTAAAAGAGGCGTTGCCGCGCCTCTTTTCCTTTTGATACAAAAATATCACATCCTATCAGAATTTACATAATATGCTGTATAAAAACCAAGTTATGAGAAACAATAAAAAAGCAACAACCTGCAATTAAAGGAGAATTTATATATGAAAGCAACTGGAATTGTCCGCCGCATTGACGATCTGGGCCGTGTGGTTATTCCCAAAGAAATCAGAAGAACTATGCGCATTCGTGAAGGCGACCCCCTGGAAATTTATACAGACAGAGACGGAGAAGTAATTTTCAAAAAATACTCCCCTATTGGTGAGCTGTCGCAGTTTGCAGCACAGTACGCTGAAACACTTCACAAAACTTGCGGTCTTTCCGTAATTATCTGTGACCGCGATGCAGTCATTGCCTGCGCCGGTCTGCCCCGCAAGGAATATGCCGACAGAAAGCTGTCTGCAGAATTTGAAGAAGTGATCAGTACAAGAAACCTCTATACAGCAGGCAGCAACGAAAGCATCCCCGCTGTAGACGGCGGTCAGCATTTTGTCAGCTGCGCTATGCCTATCATTACAGAGGGCGACATCACAGGCTGCGTTGCGTCTATTGTCACACCGGAAAATCAGAACCTGCAGCCGGGTCTGGAAGCAAAACTAATTCAGACAGCAGCCGGATTCTTGGGCAGACAGCTGGAAAACTGACAAAAAAGCGTCCCATATGGGACGCTTTTTGTTAGTTTTCCCCTCGTAAGCCCCGTACGGAATTTCTCTTAAAAAACCTTGGGCATCCCGCTCCACCCAAATAAAAGGCCCCCTTGTGCGGGGATTCGTTTCCGAATCCCTGGGGCATCCCGCGTAGCGGGTGGGGGATTGTCTATCTTTCATTTTAGATAATCTTCAAACCGATAGCATATTTTAACAATAGTCAGCATAAGCTGCCACGATCCGCTCCTTACTGCAGGCTAATGAAGTTTCCCTTTCTCAGCCAGCCGCCTGTTTGATGCTCTGCAGATGATCTATAATATATGGAACCACCTGCTCCTTTTCAATTTTTAAAGCAAAAGAAAATTCCTCTGTAATAATCTTTTCTGCTGTCTCCAGAATTCTTACATCCGCAGCGTAAACCTTCTTGTTTTCTCTTTCAGCCTGTGCCCGGTGAAACGTCAGCATCTTCATAATCCACAAAATCCTGCTGCGCGTTCCCTCTTCCAGCATTGCTTCAAATTGTGCTGCACGTGCTTTTCCGTCCTCAATCCACGGATCCTGATACTGCTCAGATTCCAAAATCACAGCATGCACTTCCTCTGCCGTCAGCACGCGGCGCATGCTTTGCTCTGCCGGAGATCCTACTGGAACATAAAGCACCGTGTGATTATCAAACACCACTTCCATTTCATAATAGGGTTTGGGGTCCATACCAACAAACTCTCTCGTTACTATATCTGCAATTTTACATATCCCGTTTTTCTTATACGAAACATATTCTCCCGCTTTGAACAGATATCCGTTTTCACATGAATTCATGTATACGCCCTTTCGTGCGGCTGAAGCCGCGATAACAAAAAATGCGCAGGTGCCGCAGAAAATCGTGCCGCAACTACGCTACATCTTCTGTATATATTATAGCAGATTTCACTGGTTTTTCAAATGGGCAAATTGACCAAAAATATACTGTTCTTTCGGTGATAACGCCTTTTATAGCAATTGGGGCGTTTTCTTTTGAAAACACCCCAGTGCAACATAAAAACATTATACTACCTATCTTCCCGGAAATATGCACGTCCCAAATGTGCAGGACCAAGATTCTCTTTCCTGTTTCTAAAGCTGATAACAATCAAAACTATAATTGTCACCACATACGGAAGCATTTTGAAAATTTCCTGGCTGCTTCTAGTCAGCCCCGGTATATAGTAATACGCCCAATATAAAAGTCCGAACACATACGCACCCCAGATACTGTTTTTCGGCTTCCAGGTTGTAAAGATCACAAGCGCCACAGCAAGCCATCCCAGCTTTTCGATACTGCCGTCATTTGCCCAGGTGCCTTTTATGTAGTCCATTACATAATATACGCCCCCCAGTCCGGTAATTCCCGCACCGACACAGGCTGCAAGATATTTATATCGGGTCACATGAATGCCTGCCGCATCCGCCGCCTCAGGATTTTCCCCCACTGCACGCAGATTCAGCCCTGCAGATGTTTTAGACAGGAAAACCTGAAGCACAATTGCAGCAATAATGGCGAAATATACCATAAACCCATAATGAAACAAAAGAGGGCCGACCACAGGTATGTTTGACAAAACGGGAATATGTGTGCGAAACGCATTGCTGGTAGCGCTCACAGAAATCTGCCCAACGCCGCCTGCCAGCTTATTCAGCGAGCCGCCGAAAAAGTTGGCAAGTCCGGATCCAAATATTGTAAGCGTCAATCCGGTCACATTCTGATTGGCACGCAGTGTGATTGTCAGAAAACTAAACAGCATTCCCGCTGCAAAAGACGCCGCAAACCCGCAAACCAATGCAATCAATATACAAAGCAGCGGATTGGGGGTTTCCACTGCACTTTCATAAAAGAACACACCGATCAGCGCGGCAATCGCGCCGATATACATAATGCCGGGAACGCCCAAATTGAGGCTTCCGGATTTCTCCGTCAGAATTTCGCCGATACATCCCAGCATAATTACGGTTCCAAATACTACAGCCGCTTGAATGAGAGATATGATAGAGTCCAGCATCTCACACCACCTCCCTGTTCTTTTTCCGCCAGACAATCCGGTAATTGATGAAAAATTCACTGCCGATAATAAAGAATAAAATAATACCGGTTATAATTTGAGATGCAAAATCATTCAATCCAAAATTGGATGCAATTTCATTCGCGCCTTTTTCCAGAAAAATAAGCAGCAATGAAATCAGCGCCATTGTTAATGTATTAAATTTTGCCATCCACGCTACTATAATTGCCGTAAATCCCCTGCCGCCGGCAGTGTTTACAGAAATCGTATGGCTGGAACCTGACACTGCGATAAAGCCGGTGAGTCCTGCTACTGCGCCGGAAATCAGCATGGTGCGGACAAATACCTTTCCCACATTGATACCGGCATATCGTGCAGTATTCTCTGACTGACCTACCACGGAAATTTCGTACCCATGCTTTGTGCTGCGCAAATAAATAAACATCCCTACTGCAAGCGTCAAAACAATGATTACATTCAGCATATACTGCTTTCCAAACACTGCCGGGAACCAGCCCGCCTTCGTCTGGGGATTGATGATACCAACATAGTTGGACCCATAGGGATTTTCCCAAAGAGCAACGCAATATGAAGTAATCTGAATCGCTACATAGTTCATCATCAGCGTGAACAGGGTTTCATTGGTTCCCCAACGGGATTTAAACAACGCCGGAATAACACCCCACAATGCCCCGGCAAGACAACTGGACACAATCATTACAATAAACAAAGCATATGTAGGCAGCACATCCCCCAAATAAATCATACAAGCTGCTGTTGCAATGCCGCCGGCCAGCACCTGTCCTTCCGCTCCGATATTCCAAAAGCGCATTTTAAATGCAGGAGCGAGGGCAACGCCGATACACAGCAGAGACATTGTATCCCGCACCGTTATCCAAATTTTACGCTGGGATCCGAATGCGCCTTCAAGCATTGCGCCGTATACCTTCAGGGGATTCATTTTCGTTATGGAATATATTACCACAGCACTGACAATCAGGGAAAGCAGTACAGCAGCAGCACGAATCCCCCATGACAGCAAAGCAGGCATTGCATCCCGTTTAGCAATACGTGCCAAAGGTTCCCGATATTTCTTCTTTGCTGATATCGTTCCAGCTTTACCTTGCATCACTGCCGCCCTCCTCTTGCAAATGTGTCATCAGCATTCCTACTTCTTCTTTTGTGGCAGAGGCTCCATCTAAAATTCCATTCACGTGACCGGCACATAACACCAAAATTCGGTCGCACAATTCCAGAAGCACATCCAGATCCTCGCCCACATAAATTACTGCCACACCTGCTTTTTTCTGCTCATTCAGCAGATGATAGATTGTGTAGGAAGTGTGTATATCCAGTCCGCGCACGGCATATGCAGTCATAAGCACCGTTGGCGCCGCAGCAATTTCCCTGCCCACCAGCACTTTCTGCACATTTCCGCCAGAAAGACGGCGCACCGGTACATTGATTCCCGGCGTAGCCACTTCCAGCTCCTCCCGGATTTTTTCTGCCAGCTTTCTCGGCTCCCTGCGCTCTGCAAAAGGTGTATGCCCGCGCCGGTAGTTTTTAAGCATCATATTATCTGTCATGCCCATAGCGCCTACAAGCCCCATCCCAAGCCGATCCTCCGGCACAAAGGAAAGAGAAATCCCCATCTCCCGGATCTGCTTGGGATTTTTGCCTACTAATTCTACAGAAGCATCGGTATCAGGTGCTGTATATAAAATACTGGTGCCTACACTGACCTTCTGCAATCCGGCTATGGACTCCAGCAGTTCCTTCTGTCCGCAGCCCGATATACCGGCAATCCCCAAAATTTCACCGCTGTTTGCCGTAAAGGACACATTGTCCAACAGACGCACTCCGTCCTGATTTTCCACAGTAAGCCCCTTGACCTCAATGCACTTTTTCGGGTTCTGCACAGGAGGGCGTTCAATGTCCAACACAATCTTTTTTCCCACCATCATTTCCGCCAGAGATTGAACCGTTGCGTCCGCTGTGGGTACTGTGTCTACATATTCCCCGCGTCGTAGGATTGTAACCCGATCCGACACAGAAAGCACTTCATGGAGCTTGTGGGTAATGATCACCACAGCCTTACCCACTTTTTTCATATTCCGGATCACATGAAAAAGATGCTCTGTTTCCTGAGGCGTGAGCACTGCAGTAGGCTCGTCCAATATAAGAATATCCGCGCCTCTGTACAGCACCTTGATAATCTCCAGCGTCTGTTTCTGGGAAACGGACATATTATATACCTTTTGACTGGGATCCATTTCAAATCCGTATTTTTCACAGATATCACGGATTCTGCCGACAGCATTTTTCAGATTAGCATTCTTCCCATGCAGTCCTAAAACCACATTTTCCGCAGCCGTAAAAACATCAATCAGCTTGAAATGCTGATGAATCATCCCGATCCCACATGCAAACGCATCCTCGGGCGAGCGTATGGAAACAGCTTCCCCGTTTACATAAATCTTTCCGGCATCCGGATAATATATACCGGAAAGCATATTCATCAGCGTAGTTTTCCCGCTCCCGTTTTCTCCCAGGAGAGAAAGGATTTCACCCTTATGAATATCAATAGTTATGTTATGGTTTGCCAGAACCTGGCCAAATGTTTTCGTGATATTTTGCATTCGAATGGCAGTTTGTTGTTCCAAGCAAATCCCTCCTTTCAACCGATTATGCTAAATAGCGATCACCGACAGTCTCCTCAAAATTTCAAAACAATCCCCCAGTCATCTGCGCTCGCCGACAGCCCCCTTTGCACAAGGGGGCCTTTTCGTTTGTCTTTCTATAGGAATTCCCTACGGAATCATGCAGCAGGGCTTCACATGGGAGCCACACCCAATATATACTTTACCAACATGCTCCAGAAGTTCGCTTTGCGATCTCCAACACAAAGGAGTCTTTCATCCACCCATGCCTCCCCTGTGCAAGGGGAGGTGGCACGGCTCTGCCGTGTCGGAGGGGTTGTTGTACTATGTTTCTGATTTATAACTTGTACAACAATCCCTACCCGCTTCGTGAGCTGCACCCTATGGAGCCGCGCAGCGAATCCTCACGTGGGGGCCTTTTCGTTTGTCTTTCCGCGGGAATTCCCTTATAAAGTTTTCTCTTATAAAACAGAGGGAAGCCTATCGGCCTCCCTCTGTGTGTCAGAATACCGTTAATCGGCGTTCAATTTTGTAATTCCGTCAATATCCAATGCAAAGGAAGGCGCGCTGCGCAATTCAGATTCGTGGAAATATCCGTCCCAAATTGCTTCCTTATCTTCCGGATCCGTCGTTTCAAAGTTGTTGTTCAAATCAATAACACAACTGTCAACCTTTTCACCTTTTACAGTGAATTTTTCAGTATCAAATACATGCAGTTCTCCCGCTTTGATTGCAGCAACTACCTCCTCAACCTTTTCAGCAGTTCCCTCAGCACAAACAGAACCAAGATCTGTGATTTTAACTGCATCCTTTTCGTAGCCTTCCGCCCAGTTCTGGGGAAGCTTCTCACCCTTCTGCAAGGTGGAAATTGCATATTCATAATACACAGCCCAGTTGTTTGTCGCAGAAGTAAGCGCAACATCCGGCGCCACACTCTGCATATCAATATTATATCCTACGGAATATGCCACAGTTCCCTTTTCATGCGCCGCCTGTACAGCGGACGGTGCTCCGGTAGAATCCGCATGCTGACCAATAATTACACAGCCGCTCGCCATGAGCATATTGGCAGCTTCGCTCTCTTTTGTAATGTTAAACCACTCGTTTGTAAACTGCACCTGCATGGAAACATTTTTAACAACAGACTGAATACCCAGGAAAAATGCGGTATATCCAGAAACAACCTCTGCATACGGATATGCACCAACATAACCGATCAGAATATTGCCGTCTGCATCGTAGTTTTTATCCGTCAGCTTGTCTTCCTTCACAAGCTCCGCCAGCTTCATACCAGCAACCACACCGGATACGTAACGGCTTTCATAAACTTTAGTGAAAGCGTTGCAGAGGTTATCCAATCCGCTGGAAGTAGCGGTGTCGCCAGTCATTGCAACAAAAGTAACATCCGGCACTTCCGTTGCAGCCTGCTGCATAAAGGTCTGGTGACCGAAGCTGTTTGAGAAAATCACATCACAACCGGCATCCACCAATTCCATTGCCGCATCATAACAGCTCTCATTTTCGGGTACGCTGTAACGCCAAACGATCTGATCCTCTTTCAGATTCAGTGCTTTTGCAGCCTTCTGAATTCCATCAATGTGTGCGAACGTATATCCTTCGTTTTCATCGCCCAGAAGAATTGCACCAATCTTGATGTCCTCGTTTGCTTTGTCTTTGTCCCCGCCCTCTTCCTTTTTCTCGGAACATGCGGATAATGCAATCATACAAAATACCATGGAAAGCGCCAGAAGCACAGAGAGAAGCTTTCTGCTCATTTGCGAACCTCCAAAATAAAAATATATTTTAATAGGAGCACAGCTCCAATTAATCAAAAAGAACGATCAGCAAAATTCGATACCGTCAGCATCCATTTTTTTGATACGCGCCAGAGACTCCACACGAATTCCTTGCCCGCGGATCCATTCGCCGCCGCTTTGATATGCTTTTTCAATTACGATACCTGCGCCTATCACCTCGGCGCCCGCATCACGGACAAGAGAAACCAGCGCTGACAGCGCGCTCCCCTTCGCAAGAAAGTCATCAATAATCAGAACCCTGTCGCCTGCCTTTAAAAATTCCTTTGACACAATGATATCGTAAGTTTTCTGATGGGTATACGATTCCACCTTGGAAGTATACACGTCCCCATAAATATTGTTGGTTTTCGTTTTCTTGGCAAATACCATAGGCACATTAAAATACTGTGCAGTGAGACATGCAATCCCAATCCCGGAAGCCTCAATCGTCAGAATTTTCGTAATTTTCTCATCTGCATACAGGCGCTTGAATTCCTTTCCCAATTCGCAAAGGAACGCAACATCCATCTGATGATTCAGAAAGCTGTCTACTTTCAGAACATCCCCTGCGCCAATTTTTCCATCCCGTATAATTTTATCTTCCAGAAGTTTCATGAACCTGTCAGACCCTCTTCCTGTATTGATCCATATTCCATTATGTAAACGATAAATTTAATATACCACACTTATTTCACAATTGCAACATTTTATACATGTTTTTTTCGCAAATCCGTAACAAAATACGACTCAAAGTCCGATTTGAAAAGGCAACATGAAAACCCGGGAAATACATTTTCCCGGGTTCTAATTACTGTTTTAATAATCCATGCAGAAGCGCTTCTGCAATATGAGCTGCCTGACACCGTGCAGAATCCTGATCCGGCGGGCAGTTCGTTGAAAGCATTATACCATACCCCACGAAAAAGCTGCAAAGGCAATAAATGGTATCCTCTATGCCATCGGATGATATTTCACCTTTTTCAGCGGCAATATCCAATATGCAGCGGGTAAGCTCCATCCATGGACTGCCCTTTTCAGGATCGCAGCTGCTCTCCATAAACAGACGAACATCGGCATTCCGGTTAGAAGCAACCAGCTGATAAATACATTCCATCACACGCAAGCTGTTCTCACGCAGGGTTCCGTTCTGATCAATAGATTTTTGAATCGTTTCATTTATATCATTATTACGATTTTGTGACAGAAGATCCATAATCTCCTGTTTATTTTGAAAATGGTAGTAAATTACACCGGTCGAATAACCGATGGAATTGCTGATCCGACGCGCAGTTATTTTATTGATTCCCTGTTCCTCACCGATCCGCTCCGCCGCATCAAGAATCATTTTACGTATTTCCGCATCATTTTCCTGGCATCTTTTCGCCATCAGGTTTCCCTCCCTTACAGCATATGTACATTGCCAATGCGCAGCAACATTCTTATTATAGGTAACATTCGATTCCTTGTCAACACAATTCGACATATTTCATTGTTATAAAAGAAGATGCCATGCCGAAAGACTTTCAATAATCCATGAAACCCTAAATAAAATACTGCTGACCGGAATTTTTATACAAAAGAAAAAAGCAGGGGATGTGTTCACATCCCCTGCTTTGCTTATGCATATTTCTTCATCATATCAGTTGCTTTTTCTGCTGCAATGGAACATGTCATCACACAATTTACATTTGCTCTGGATGTAAGCACATCCAGCATAATGAGAAATTGATCAAACACATCTGTATCGTCACCGCAAATTTTCAGTGCAGAATCTATATAAAGATCAGTCACATCGTGATTGCTTGCCAGAATGCCGGCAATAAATCCATAAAGTGCATTTGCATCTTCTACACCATAATATTCTGTATCAATCAATCTGCATTGATATTTTACATCAAATTTCAGTTTATCGCCTTTTTCTATACAAACTACAGCACCCTGAGACGAATTCAAAGAAGCGTTTACCATATCAATCAACTGTTTTGTTTTTCCAGTTCCCTTCACGCCAACGATCACTTTCAGCATAGCCATTCCTCCGTGATTATAACAGAATAAGTACCAACAGATGTGATTCATCTGTACATCTGTATTATACCGCAAATAAACAAAAAATGCAAGTGAAAATCAAAGTTTTTTGTGAAGTTTCTCAAAAAGATTTGTAAAATATGGCTTTCCGAGATGTGAATTACTTCATTTGCTGTTCCAACAGCGTGCGCAGCGCATCCAAAGAAGGATCCGGCTTGCCTAAAAGCGCAAACATGTTGGACTTGTATGCCTCCACTCCGGGCTGGTTAAAGGGATTCACACCCAATGTATATCCGGATACACCGCATGCCAGTTCAAAGAAATAAACAAGATAACCGAAGCTGTATGCGCTTCTGTCGGGAATTTCCAGAACGATATTGGGCACGCCGCCGTCGGAATGGGCACACAATGTAGCTTCCATCGCACAGCGATTGATTTCGTGCAGATCCTTGCCGGATAGGAAGTTCATACCGTCTGCATCCTCCAGATCCATAGGTACAGGTACTTTATCGCAGGATGCATGCACATCCAAAACCGTTTCAAAAATATTGCGCATTCCCTGCTGAATCATCTGACCCATAGAATGCAGGTCTGTAGAGAAAATGACAGACGCAGGGAAAAGCCCCTTCGCATCTTTGCCTTCCGACTCACCGAACAGCTGCTTCCACCATTCGCCGAACATCTGGAGACTGGGCTCGTATGCAGCCAGAATTTCTGTTACCTTGCCTGCCCGGTACAATATATTCCGATACGCCGCATATTTCAGGCAATCATTTTCCTCAAATTTTGCACTGGTATATGCGCGCATCGCGTCTGCCGCACCCCGCAGCATATCATCTGTGTTAATGCCGCAAACGGCGAT
>BLMO01000123.1 GCA_011957885.1 Clostridiales bacterium | reverse complement strand
GCTTTTACGGGTGTTTGGGGGAGTCTGCCCCCCCATGTCGGAACGGATTATTTGAATAATACTGCGGTACCAAGTAATGCAGACAATTCGGATATGATTCCGAATACGGATGACACTATTCCCGTTTTTTCCGACAGCAATGCGGGTTCGGGTGAGTTTGAGTCAGATGAAACTACTCAGGGTTCCTCGCAGGATGATGTAATTCCCGAAACGAATGTGCCGGAAGAAACAACCTCTCCCGTTACAGATGTGCCAAGTGAGCCTGTAAGGGAATCTGCTGTTGATTCGACAGATGCGTCTTCTGTGCACAATTCGGCGGATCATCCTGAATCGGATATGCCGGATGAATCGGAGGCATTGCCAGAGACAACAGCAGCGGAAAGCATGGATGGTGAAATTGTTGGCATAAGCGGATGATTCCTGTGGCAATTGCATCACAGCAATGCTTGAAAAACATAAATGAAGAACCCACTTTCTGCCCAATTTGGGCGGGAAGTGGGTTCTTCATTTAGTTGTCAGTTATGCGCCTATAACATCGGGTATATTGCAGCTGAACAGGGGAATTTGTTTTCAGAGAAACATTGTGAATGTCCGATTCTTTGGACAATAAAAAAACGAGTGTCCTTACAAGGATTCTCAGATCCTATAATTCCACTCCGACTTGGTCGGAGTGGAATTATAGGATTTAAGTAAAGTTAGTCATACTAACGCTTTACAGGCAGCTGGTAAGAGATTTGTATCTTATAGTTAATTCAAAATATTGATTTTACATCGAAAACGATGCTCTTTTAAAGATTCTTTATCTGGTTGAATCTGAGCTGCATTGATTTTTTTATGCTCATATGGCTTAATGTATTTTTGAAATACTTCACTTTCTTGTATCTCAAGGTTGTGGCTAAGGATAATGCAAAATTCATCATCTAAGGAAAAGTAGCCATTCTCAAATGCTTTATCATGTATGGGGCATAAGCATAACCCATTAGAGGTATTGCCACGCTTATCCGGATTATCTACCCAACGTGCGATATGGGATCCGATTAAAAACTTATGATCTGAAATACAGCAATCTGGAAAACAACATTTGTACTGATAATTTTCTTTAACAGCTTTAGAAAATTGAGTCTGTCCAATACGCTGTTTCACTTGACGTAAAGCTTCAGACGTAGAGTTATTCTGGCGTATTGAAGTCATACCTTGTGTAGGTTCATTATCTAAGATCAATGCCAACAACTCATCGTCACATTTTGAAAGATATGCTCCATTTAAGCATTGTAACTTATGTGATTGATACACAAAAAAACGATTAGCCGGAGTTACAGAAAGCATTTCAAGATATTTTTTTAATGTATCTCTATGCATTGTAAAGAAGTCATCTAACAAAATTTCCTTATTAAATGCTTGAAAATCTTTAAGCAGAGCACGGAAGTAACTTGTTGCATAGCCCCATATTCCAGGCTGAGGCGGGCGTTCCAATGTTTCGTGGCCATTGGTAGTGACTACAGAGTATCCAATAAACGCTGCAGTATGTCCCTTTCCACAAAGGTGAATTACAATATCATCTTTTTTAACTTGTAAAATATTATTCCAAAAGAGCCAGGAACCTCCTCGGGGGCCCTGTTTGTATGCTGGAGACCAGATACATTTTTTTAATCCCCATTCACCGCCACCATGTATTTTATCACGGCTCATCTCAATCCAAATCATGCTTACATCTCCACAAGACTTTTTGTTTTATTCTATCATATAAATTCAGATTTGTCATTTGATTTTTGGAATAAAGTGCAGCCTGAAACAAAAAGGTAAGTCCTATAAGGACTTACCCATGGTCGGAGTGGAATTATAGGACCTGAAAAACCCATATATATCAACATGTTATAGACAGTCAAGCGAGTAAGTATTTCTAAAAAAAGTTTAATAGATACATTAGCACCGCCTTTTAGGACAAAAGGCGGTTTTTGTAAATTGACCCGAAGCAAAATTTTACAGCATATGGCTCAACTGAAATATATTCCCCGTCGCCGCAAAAATTTCAACACAATCTTGAAAATCTGTCAAGGGCAATGCCGCCGTAGGCGGTGCGAAAAGCACCCTTGACAGATTTTTATGATTGTGTTTTGTTGTATTAAGCGGCGGGGATTTATATATTCCTTTGAGCCACCATACTATTCTATATTGCTTTAAAAAACCGCTTTTTTTACTATATAAATTATCATGTTTATATATTTTGCGACTGCAAAGTAATGCTATCTTAATAAGATTTTTTTGACTATTGTGTTTTATTGAATCTATTAATTTTAGTTTATCATATCTACTGATAAATATTCATTTAAATACGTTACATATCTTTTGTTTAATCCAAATTGTGTTTTGGCATTTTTTAATATCATATATAAAAGTTTATCATCCATATTTAAAAGCATATCACTTGCTGGTCGAATTTCTTTACCTAAGCTGTTATGAAAAGTTGTTATAATTCGAAAATTATCATCAAAATTTTCTAAAAAGCCATTTTCCAATGATTCACTTAGCATGGATTTGTTTCCCTTATTCGTTAGTTGATAGTAAAAATCCAATTCATTATTATCAAAACGCGCTTTAGGATACTTATTAATGTTTTTCTTTCTCTCCTTTAGATAGGCTTCTATTGCCATGCCCCTAACTTGGCAATCTAAACAAATGGCTAAAAAATGTTCATAGGACATAGTTATTTTAGGATTACCACTTTTACCAATATACTTTTGATTAAGTACGTGTACATTAGATGATATTGCATCTAATGAGTACATTGATAAATGCAAGCATAAAACTTCTTTATTTTTACTTTCGCCTTCAACAATATTCGATTTATTTGAAAATTTGTATTTATCAACCGATAGTACATAGTTATTAGCATTTTCAAGTGTATTATATGCTTTTTTTACCTTGTTATCTATTTTTTTCCTTACTTCCTCATCTGAAGATGCTGACTTTAAATCTATTGTTCCAGATTTACATTCGATAATTATCAAATAGTTTTCTTGTGGAAGTAAAATGTCTATTTCAGCTTTTTTGTTTTTTTGTGGATAATAATATACTGAATGTGCTGCATTTTTATAAAAAACCTTAAGTTGTGAAAAAACGAGATCTTCAAAGCAAAATCCCTTTTTACGTTGATATTCGGAAAACTCTTGGTTCGTACATGAGTTCTTAAATAACCTTTCGGTTTTTATAAGTGAATATTCCAAAAATTCTTCAATGCGCAGAATAAAATATTGGTTACCATTTTTGTAGAAACCTTCACCATTTAGCTCAGACACATCTTTTTTTTCTAAATCAAAAGCATATTTATCACAAAAAATTTCAAAGTCTTTGTTTTCAACTTGCCAACATACTTTCTTTATTTCATCTATTCCAAGATAGAAATCCTCTCGACCTAATAGCCACTTTCTTTGTGTTGATGAAAGCGGTTTTTCTCCATAAACATAAGACTGCAAGAAAAGGTAATAAATCATGATAGATAATATTATTTGCTTTAATCTTTTACTTTCTAAATTTAAATTTTCAAAAAATGAATTTGGTAAAGCATTGACTACTAAATCAATATAAATAAATGTCAATAACATAGACTTTGGCTGTTCTGCTATAAGTTCTAATTTCAATTCATGATATCTATCATTTATTTTTTCTTGATATTTAATTGAGTCATATTTTTTTATTTTATTTTCTATATCGGCTTTATTTAAAGCCCCTTCTTTTAAAATTTGTAGAGCTGTTGTATCAAATTGTATATGATGTCCTATATTTTTAAAATCATTATATCTCTCATAAATAATCTTTAATAAATTTTCCAATAAATATGTACTTCCTTTTTCATTTGCCATCTTAATTTATTATTTAGAATTATACCATAAATTGGGTAAAAAATCTACTCAATAATTTTTTATTATTTCTAAAATTACATTGAAAAAGGAGTCTGAATCTTTCCTAATATTAATCATTAAAATTGTATTATTATATAGTCGATCAATCAGTTAATGTCACGATATTCGCTTGAAAAAGCCGCCAGTAACAAGACCTAACAGAGCCAAATGTGAATTTGGGAGTACAAGAATTCGATTCTTTCGATTTTAACTAAAAGTGCGTGACAATGAAAAAACAAGGTCGATAGACCGCGATAGCTTCGGGTCAAGTTGACCCGAAGTTGCCGGGTTTGGGGAGACTCCCCAACAAGAAATTTTTTAAAATTTGACCGCAGGGGAATTTTGAAAAAATGCAAGTGTGACCACACTTGCCCTGCTTGCCGATTTGCGAAACTACAAAAAAGCCGCTGAAAAGCGGCTTTTCGTTATATGAAACAAAAAGATAATACTATGATATTGCTTTAAGTCTTTATGAAACTAATTTACTCCTTTTCAAAAAGCGGCTTTGTTACATCAAGAATTTTTTTAGAGGATGATTCCTGCAAGTACACAGGGTTTAACTCGTGTTTGGAATACTGCAAGTAGGTTGCTTCTGTCGTTTTAGTCAGCAGTGCTGTGAAAAAACGCTCCCAACTAAAGTATTCTTTGCTTTCAATGTAGTTGCTGGGATCTGCTAAAATATCAGATATAGTTTTATCATTTATCAAATCTGACTTTAGAATTAGCCATTCAAAGGATTCGGGCAAATAGAGCGTAAAATTCCCCGTTTCATTTTGCAGCTTGATGATCTTTTCCATTTCAGAACCGAAAGCAGCTCCGTCTGCAATGACTAATATTTGTTCCGTGGTTTGGTTAAGAAGCAATTTGAAAATATTCGATTTACCGTTCGCAGATATACATCTTATTTGTCTGCCGTTGCATATGTTGCTGAAAAATTGAAATCCCGCATTTGAATCTTCTGTGATAACAACAGTCGGCGAGGAAGATTCACCCTGTTCGTTATGAGCATATATATGGTATAACTCGTTATATGTTTGTTTTAACTGACCGTATTTTCCTGCATCCCGTATACCGTATATTTCGTTTATGCTGTAGGGGAGTGCACTCAATCCTTCTCTTGTTACGATCACATAGTAGTTATCCGTTTTTTGAATAGCGGCGGCAAAATCGATTGACGAAACGAAACGGGAACCTTCGTCAATAAAAATAATGCTGTCATGAATGGCGGATAGTTGAACTTCCCAATTCATACCGCTTAAAACAGCGCATGGTTTATCGCATTGCAGGGTAATACCACTATCCTCGCCGTTTTCATAATATTCCCGAACCATCTCGATTAAAACTGTTTTTCCGGTTGCACTGTTGCCGCGAATCACAGTAATGTTTCTTCTGATGGCAAAACTGTATTTAATCTTTTTATTTTGAATTGTGATTTGATGTGTACCTGTCATGTGCTGCTCCTATACATAAAGACCGGCAACCGGTACTAATTCTTTCATACTGTGTACAGTCTGATCGGTATTCAGAACATGAATCGTAAATTCTTCATCGCCAAAATCCATAAGGTGTAAAAGATTTATGGTAATGTCCTTTTCTTTTCCCAATTTTAAAAGCCATTTGGCACAGTTATCGCCGCACGTAGATGCATTGAAAACCTTTTCGGGCTCATTGGCAATTAGAATCAGTGTCTTAACGCCGCCGGATAAACTGGTCGGCGGGATTTTGCCCATTACGGGACTGTCAATAACTGCTCCCTCAGTCACGGTGGATTTGTCAATATCATCAATCATTTCACGGGCAAGCGGATCGGTAATCCAATTTTCCTCGTATACATTCTTAAAATACACGGATGTGTTATATATCGCTTCAGGCATATCGCCGTAAAAAATATTCAGCATGTCATATATCAACTTTCATCTAAATATCTATAGTTTCTAATTTATTGACTGTTAGTAACACATCTAACAGAGTGGATAGTTCCGCTTCATCTTTCAATGAAAGTATATTCTGTAATTCTGTGTAGTTAGTTGAATCAACATCGGTTTGAGTCTGCATTAAACAATATATGGGAACATTTAGAGCCAAACTAATATTTTTAATTAACTCCATAGATGGAAACTTTATTGCGTTTTCAATTTCCATCATATAATGTTCAGTAACGTTAACCAATTCTGCTAACTGTCCTTGCGTTAGTTTCTTTTTCTGGCGATAGAATTGTATTCGTTCGGGTAATATTGATGCTATTTCTTGGCTTCGTTTCACCTGATGTCTCCTTTGAAAATTACCGATTTTTTAATATCTTACATAATTCAAAATGTCACAAAGAGTCTGCCGTTCATCGCTTGGAGTCATCATAATTAACGCAATGACGGAATTAATAAGATACTGCTTATTTTCTTCTTTGAAAAATAAGTCCACAGGAATATGAAATCCGTTTGCTATTTTAACAAGCATTTTAGGTCTTGGGCTTTTGTTTCCATTTTCTAATTGACGGTAGTAACTGCTCGAAACCCCGATAATACTTGCAGCTTCCTTTCTTAAAAGATTGCGTGTATTTCTCGTTTTATACATAATTTCGTTTATTCTCATTCTATCTCTATTCTGCTGCACGAAAATTGAATATAACTATGCATGGCTTTCATACAAGGCTTTCAGCACTAATAAAATGGTTTTCAATTTGATGCTTTTCTGAAAGCTCTAAGCCTTGAGGGGTATAGATTATTCACTTTTATCTCCAATAATAGCCGCTATATTTTCAATTACCTTTTGTGCATCGTCTCGTTCAATTTGACTCAAATAATCGTCAATCGCGTAAATAAGAAAATTCTTGTCAAAATCCTGCAAAAAATAATCTGTGGGGGTATCTAACACTACGGATAATTCTCTCAACGTATCTATGGTAGATAGACTTTTATCTTTCAGAACAGAATGAAGCTGCTGCTCTGATATTTTTAATTTGGCTGCAAGGGATTTTTGTGTCATACCACGCCTTAACATGACAGAATTTATTCGTTTTCCAAAACTGCTCATAGCTGCTCCAACATATTTAAACATTTTGCTTGTTTATCACTTCTACAGTTTAAATATAGAAAGCCTAATTTATTAAAATAACATATCTAATATTGAATTTAACTGACTTTCATCCATGGACTTCAATTTCTCATATAAATTTGGGTTAGTGAAGCGAATCGCTTCGTGATCGCTTTGAAGTAGATTATACGCAGGTACATCAAGTTCTTTGCATATAGTTAGAAATAATTCTACGGAAGGTATATTGTATCCGTTTTCAATCAAACGGACATAGTGCTCGCTTACATCTATTCTTTCTGCAAGGGCGGCTTGTGTCATGCCAAGTTTTTTTCGATAGTACCGCAGCCTTTCTCTGAAAAAAGCGAAATCCTCATTTCTTGTATTACTCATTTATATAAACTCCTAAGATATTATAAACATCTTTTAAGTCTTGATGACTATGTTTGTCCAAACATGACAAAATAGAAAAGACTAAAAATTCCTTTCCTGCATCCTTACAAAGCAAATCAAATGGTACATCTATTGCATGAGCTATTTTAAGTAATGCTTTAAGTCGAGGTTGTATTTCTCCCCGTTCGATTGCTTGATAATGTTTTATGTTGATACCCGATTTAGTTGCTACATCAAGCTGAGTCAAATTTCGCTTGTTTCTATATTCGATTATATTTACATTTACTTTCATAGTTGCTCCAAACATTTACTATAATCAATCTTTATACCATTTATAATAATTGTAAATGAAAATGTCTCAAAGGTTAATTTAGATTAAATAAGTTACAAGACTTGTTATGCTAAATGTTTTGGTTGGTTAATAAAATTATTACATAAGCATATTCAATATTTGATTTAGTTTTGCTTCATCCAAGGACTTTAAACGATTATAGAAATTTGGTTTTGAAAATCTAAGAGCTTCGTCCTTTGATTGTAGTAAATTATACGCGGGTATTTCTAATGTTTTGCATATTTGAATAAATAGTGCAACAGACGGAACACTGTATCCATTCTCAATTAACCTAACATAGTGTTCACTTACACCGATCTTTTCAGAGAACTGGGCTTGCGTTATATTGCTCTTTTTTCTGTAATACTTTAATCTTTCGCCTAAGAAGGCAATTTCACTATTCTTCTTGTTTTTCATTTAAGTAACTCCCAATTATGTTATATAGTTCAGAAAGTTCATCATTTGAATATTGGTCTAAGCAAGCGAGAATTGAATATATAAGAAATTCTTTACAGGTATCAATCAATAGAAAATCAAACGGAATATTTAATGCAGATGCTATCTTTAATAGAGTTGTAAGACGTTGCTTGCGCTCTCCTCTTTCTATTGATTGATAATATTTTATTTTTATATTAGATATGGAAGCAACATCTGCTTGCGTTAAGTTTTTCATATTTCTATATTTTATAATAAGTTCATGCGTAGTCATTATTACAAATCAACACCTTGCTACATTTACTGAAAATAATCTATCGACATATTTAGTATATATCAAAACGCGCAGTGGTTTAATTTATTAAAAATAGGTTATTAGAATGAAAAATATAAATGTTTTGCAACAAAGAATGACAATTTTTTTAATTTTGTTGTGATAATATTTATTCAAACAATACTGGCGGAAAAATTATAATAAATGAAAGGAGCCAAATCATGGAAAGAGTAAAAGAAATTGACTTTGCTGGCAGAATCGTGATACCGGCAGAAATGAGAAAAATTTTGAACATTAAAACAAATGATCAACTGCATATCGCAACAGATGGTAACAGGCTTATTATCGAAAAGAAACAAGACGCATGTGCAATATGTGGGGGAACAGAAGCGTTAGTACAAATAGGTCAAAAACATATTTGTGAGCAATGTTATAGATATCTATTTAGTGGCGGCATTCAAATTAAAGTAGCGTGTAAGGAGAAGAAATGTACATATTAAGAGATAGGTGTTTATTTGGAATAAATAAGGTGAATTTTACTGTACCGGAGAATTACTCTATTGATGCAAAAGAAACAGATTTGGAGGATAACATTTTAAGTTTTTTATCTCCAGATGAAAGTTTTACGGTAAGTTATAAATTGGTACATACCAATCAAGATACAAAACAAGCTTTGTCAAATTCTCAAATGGGTTTATTCGATAAATGTCAACCGATTGAAGAAATTGAGCATAACGGGATGAAGGGGTACTCAACTACATATGGGGATGAAAAGGAGCAATATTTTGATGCGAGATTTATAATAGGGAAAACGGATAGTGAAAGCACAGAAATTGAGTTTTCCATTCTTACCTATCATGGTGACATTGAAAGAATCAAAGCGTCACCGGAGTTTAGGGAGTTATTTGACAGTATATGGATAAAAGGATCGAGAAAATATAAGATAAACAAAAATAGTTGATACAAACAACTTCGGGTCAATTTGACCCGAAGCTGGTATTTTCTATATCAAAAGAAATGTCCGCCATTCAATCAAAAAAAGGATTGGCAAGTATGAAAAAATATTTAGAAAAAATTTGAAAGGGGGTATCCTATTTGGTTCCTAAAGTGTCCTAATATATATAGAGACATTTTCTCTCTTTTACATATTGGGAGGGGTAATATGTATCGGTGTATATGTACTGTCCAATGACAGCCCGAACGAATACGATACATGTCCCAGCCGCTAAAAAGCGGTTTCAAGGATTAAGGGCAGCGGTTTCGCTGTCCTTTTTCTTTGCTCCAAATAGAAAACAACTTCGGGGCAAATTGGTCCGAAGCACAGTAAACCGGATAATAAAGGAGGAATCCATATGTCTGATCACATGATGCAGCCCTGCAACTACCGCATAGGGAAAACTACTTTTATTGTAACACCTGTTTATGCTACAGCGAAAGGCGAATCATTGACATCCATTTTATTCAATCTGATGAAAGCAGATATGGACAAGATTTCTGCGGCTTCGACAACCTTAACAGAAGAGGGCAGGAGTGGTATAATAAATACAGAAATATTACTCGCTTGACTGTCGGAAAGGAGGCTGTTTTGAAACAGTCAAGTAAAAAGAATTATACCAACGATACCGCCGCGCTGCTTTTACGGATTTCCCGCGATGATGGCGAGGACGGTGAAAGCAACAGCATACAAAATCAAAAACAACTCTTAACAAAGATCGCAAAAGAATATGGCTATACCGATACTTTAATTTTCACGGACGATGGTATTACCGGAACAACCATGAAGCGCCCCGGATTTCAAGCCATGATTCGGGAGATTGAACGGGGTAAAATTCAAGCCGTATTTGTTAAGGACCTGTCTCGTCTGGGGCGCAATTATCGTGAGGTCGGCTATTATACGGAAGAATATTTTCCAGAGCACGATGTGCGGTTTGTTTCCGTTTCGGACGGAATCGACACCGAGCAAGGCGAGGATGATCTTGCACCATTTCGCAATATCATGAATGCCACCCTTTCATAAAGAATGACATTACACGCAGGACATAGCATCCCTGTTACCTCTGACAAAGCTGATTTGTACCGCAGACAGAAACTACTTTATGCCGAATCTGTATTAACAGTAGCGGCTACCAAAAATAACGGGGGTAACACAATGAACGAATTGGAACCGAGAATCCATGACGAGACAAATGGCCTTGATTATGTCCTTACTGGGGATTACTACATTCCCGCTATCGAACCGCCGGTGGCTGATGACCGTCCCATTGGAAAATGGGGACGGATGCACAGAGCGTATCTGGAAGAAATGAACCCACTTCTACTCAACCATTTGATTTTGACGGGTAAGCTACATACCTACCTTGCCGACCTCAATGAGCAGGCGCAGAACCGTTGTCGGCTTATCATCAAGCAGATAGCTGCTGCCGAAAGCGTGACCGAGGACTTGAAGCGGCGGTCACAGGGGGAATGGATAAGAGCCATGACCGGTATTGTCAGCCAAGCCGAGGAAATTATCAGAAACGAGTTAATTTATACATAATAGGTACAGAATCCGGGCAGTTGCGCTGATAGTAGGACGCAGGAATCAGAGGGGGCTTCATAGGCAAGCCCCCTCTGAGCGGTTTATGCGTTACAAATGACGGATGTACTTCAAAAAACTTGGAAGTTCCTGATAGATAGTGGATGCCGGATTAGTTGCGTATTTCAACAGACCATGGTATAATGTGCTTGGGAGGTGGGGTGATATGGTAGGGTGTATAGTATTTCATAACACATTTGGAAGTGGAACGATTATCAGCAAGACTGCAAATCTGCTTGTTATTGATTTCAATGGTGCTGAGAAAAAATTCGTCTACCCAGATGCTTTTGAGAAATATTTGACAAGTGTTGACCAGGGATTGATGGCACAGGTGAACCGCGACCTTCAAGTAAAGAACGATGCTCATGCAACGGCTGTATTATCTACTGTTCAGCCTGATCCAATCCCGCCGAAACCACAGGTGCGAAAAAAACTTAAAAAGGTGGAACGCTCCAACGTAGCCTTCAAATGTAACTATTGTGATGGCGGAAAAACATCGACCTGTATAGGTTTTAATGGTGTTTGCTCCGATGCAGTCTTGCGATACAATATTGAGAAGGCCCATCATGTCTGGTGTGCTGACACAGAATCCCCATGCCGCTGTTATCTGGATGGAAAAATTAGCCGTTCCGAATTGGAGGATATGATGAGAGGCGGCGGCGGTTTGGACTCCGTTTGCTATGAGAGTCATATGTTGCGTGACTGGATGGCCAGCGCGGGTGTTGTTCAGACTGGAGCCAACCGAGGAAAACCAATGCGTCTTTTGAAAGTACAGCGTAACAGTCTGGCTGTACTAACCTCGCGGGAGCCGAATTATGTTTCTGATGAATCGCGTTTTATTTTCGCTGTTTTCCTTGTAGATGAAAGCTACGAGGGAGATCACCGGGACGCCGGTTATGTAACCACAACCTCTGAATGGAAAATCTCTCTTACTCCGCAAGAGGCGCATCAGATATTGTTTTGGAATTATTATCTCAATCAGAATGCACCTGAGAGGATAGTTTTTGGCTCTGGTCTCCATCGCTATCTTTCCGACAACCAAGCCGCGCAGATATTGAGGGATATTGCGGAGGTTAGAACTGAGCCCAAAGACAAGGAATTTGCGCAGAGGTTTTTCGAGCATTTCTGTACGATAAATGGAATCGACATGGCGCAAGTGCCGCCTCCTGTCGGTGCGTTGAAACAAAAGAAGTAATAATAGGAGAGATACATATGGATGCACATAAAGCGTTGATACGAGACATTTTTAACAACGGTACTCTGATTGAGGTTCCATTTTTCCAGCGGTCTTATGTATGGAAGGATGACCTTTGGCAGCGCCTGTTGGATGACATGGAATTTATCGTAAAAACAGGCAAACCCCATTTCTTTGGGTCTATCATTTTGAAGGTCGGACGTAAACGCAGGCAGGGTGACTTATTTACAGTATGCAAAACCGTTGTTGACGGGCAGCAGCGGCTGACTACTTTTCTGATTTTTATGAAAGTCCTCTGCTTAAAGACCGGGCAGACAACAATGTTCGATATGCAGTTCAGACTTATGGGACAAACGCTTGCATTGTGCCACGGCAAAAATGACATTGCCGCTTTTGAGAAAGTGATGGCATCCACATCAGCCGAACAGATTGACGATCCGGCTCCCGGCTCCAGAATTATTGAGGCGTTCAATTTCTTTGTCAAGAATCTCGATGAAACGAAATTGGATATTATGACAATCATGACAAATACGCAGTTTGTCAAAATTGATTTGGACGAAGATGAGGATGAACAGCAGATCTTCGATACTATCAATTCCCTGGGCGTGAATCTGACTACATCGGAACTGTTGAAGAACTACTTTTTCAGCCGTGAAACCATTCAAGAGTATGAGGCAAAATGGGTATCTGTATTTGAAAAGGATGATGATGTAAAGGCTTACTGGGACACAGAATTGGAAACAGGCCGTCTCAAGCGGGCAATGATTGATATATTCTTTGATGCCTATTTTCAGCTTTTCATTCAAGATCGGAATTACAATATCACAAATGAAGATAAGCTGATGTATGCAAGAGTGGACCATCTATCGCAGTCATATCAGCACTTTATCAATACCTATTGCGGCGGGAACAAAAATGTAGTCCTTGATGCGATGCGTGATTATGCGCTTTGTTTTATGAATACATTCAAACTGGATCAGTGCGAACGGAGTGTTCCCTCCAACTTCGGTGTAGAGCGAATCAATGTTGTGATATTCGGCCTAAAGAATACCACCATGATTCCATATATCCTTTTTGTCGCAAAGAATGTTTCTGATGATGCCGAGAAAAACAGAATTTATGGAATCCTTGAAAGCTATATCATGCGGAGGATGATTGTCCATGCGTCCACTAAAAATTACAATAACCTGTTTACGTCCCTGATTCTGAATCAAGTTTTGGACGCCGATACGTTGCAGGCAAAGTTGAAGAACGCTGGGGATGCCACGACATACACGCCTGATGACAATGAATTGTGGAATGGATTTGAAAATTCCAAGTTGGTCAATCTCCAGTCAAAGGGGATCATTTATCTTATTGAAAGCAAGATACGCCCCTCCAACAGTGCGGTTGCCTTATTGGGATTTAACCAGTACAGCCTTGAACACCTCATGCCCAAAAAGTGGAGAAATAACTGGCCACCCTGTGCTACAGATGATTTGGAGAGACAGCGGGACTCCATTCTTTTGACTCTTGGAAATCTGGCAATTATTACGCAATCCTTGAATGCTTCCATCAGAGATGCAGCGTGGGATATGAAGAAGGCCGGAAACGGCAACGGGAAACCGGGACTCGCTTTGTGTGCAAGTGGGCTTTGCACTCTTTACGATGTGCTTACGAAAACGGATTGGGATGAGTCTGAAATTTCAGACCGCGCCAAATGGCTCTTTGAGCAGGCACGCACGATATGGAGCCTTTGATAATTGCTCATAAATGAGTTTGCTTATCAGCATTTTGAAAATCAAGGTGTCAAAGTCGCCCATAGAATAGCGATGCGCTACTTGGCAAGCAGTGTCTTTGTTCCCACAAAGACTCAAAACAGCTTTCCAGCGTGACCGCCGGAAAGTTGTTTTTGCTCGTTGGTGGCTCCCGCCCCCAAACCCCTTTTCGCAGAATTTCATTCTGCGGCTACGCACCGTCCCGGCGCTTTTTCTCCCGCCCCCGGCGGAGATTTTTTGAAGACGGCAAGGCTGGCTTACCAGTATAATCGCAAACTACCCCATAAAGGGAAACGGCATTTTTCAAAATCCGTCAGGCTCGCAGAGCCGCAGCCAGACCAGCGGAGCGGTCTGTTCAAAGGGCTTGGGATACTTCCCAACAAGCAAAACCTACGGTTTCCGGCATCGCCGGGAACCGTGGTTTTGAGCGTTTGTATATACAGACGCCCAGCTTGCCACCACTATCAGCGCCTATAAATGCGGGTTGAAAGTTGGCGGTATTGGTGGTATACTTTGCTCGTATCAATTCGATAAACCGGGGTTTTTGAAAGTGAGGTATTTCAAAAGTGAAAAAACTTCTTATCCCTATGCTAATGTCAATATTCATGTTTACCCTCTCCGCTTGTAATACTGAAAAGTTTGTAATCGAAGATTATGAATGGAAAATGAGAGCTGTCATGAGAAATGATATTGAAGTTGCTCAGAATGAAGATGAGCTTGTTGTTGCCGTAGGAGAATCTGACGAGCTATATCCTGACGTTAAAATTGTGGATTTGACTTTGACAGCCAAAGAGGGCGAAATTACGATTACTGACGTGACGAATGATAAAACATATTCCGGAACCTATAATGTGATAAAAAGGACTTCGGAAGAAACTGATTATGAGATTATAATCGATGGGGTAAGCGGTTTTGCCACAGCATCTAAAACAAAATATTATGATGATTCAGAAGTTCCTACTTTGCCAATAAATTTAGGCGACTATTGTTTATATTTTATTCCAGAAACGTGAGGAAATTATAGAAAACCATTTCGTTTCACATTCTGAGGGCATTATATGTGGTTGCTGCAATTAAAGGCTTGTTTGAATAGCAGAGAACTTAGGGACTTTTGCAATTTATAGGGGGATTTCACTTGGGTGAAATCCCCCTTTGATAAATGCTCTTTTGTAAAACGCCCAGCTTGCCACATAGCGCATCACCATAGCTTGCGCCATCCCTCGACAAAATTTTCCCAAAGGCATTGACAGGAACATCTGTTTGTGCTACCATAATAGCGAACTGAATACTGCACATATTTTACACGCAGATACATAGACCGAACCACAGCGTTTTTGCTGGGGTTGGTCTTGTTGTATCTGCGTTTTTTTGTTTTTGAAAGGAGGCCAGACAGTGGGAAATATTAAAGTGGAAGAAGTCACACGTGGCCGGGGCAGGCCCAAACTGGACGCTTACATCACGGAGGAATATGCCCCCAGCAGGCGGCAGGCGCTGAACAAGATGTATATGTACGAGGGCGTCCACCTGTTATCAGTAGCGGCTACCGAAATTCAAAACAGCGAGGTCTTGTGGCGGGAGGACAGAACAGCCGTCACCTTAAAATCCCGTGACGGCATTCTGGAGCAGCTCGGCAGAATGGCGGTGCAGGACAAGCTGGGTCATACCGATTGCGTCTATCTCGCCAACCTTGCCATCGCCGCCGTTCAAAATGGGTACACCACGCGGGAGGTGGAGGTTGCCCTGCGGAAAATCCGAATGGCGGCAAAGTCCAGCATAAAAAATCCAGACAACGAGGCGCTTTATTGTGCGCTGGGCAACACTGTGGACATTCTGCGGAGCATGGGAGGTGCCGCATGAAAACGGAAAAACGGCCAGTGGAAATCACAGTGGCG